>JAAFHD010000033.1 GCA_013298245.1 Alphaproteobacteria bacterium | reverse complement strand
TTGGCATCGTAGAGGTTGCTGTCGAGGGGCATCGCTATAGACTAGACCAACCAAGCACAGCCGGGCAAGCGCTTTTGGCTGCCCGTCAATCCTTCTTCATCGCGCGCAGTGCGGCAAAGGGGTTGGCGCTGTCATCACGCGCCGAATCCGGCATTTCAGCGCCATCCGCGCGCGGATAGGGGTCGAGCGCGAGGGCCAGGTATTGCGCCACCACCTCCCCCAACTCGGCAATGCCGTGGAGGATTTCGACCTCGTCCTGGGCTTCCAGGTCGTCGGTCGGTTCGGCACCTTCGGGCAGGATGCGGAAGTCGAATTCGTCGCGCACCCTTTGCGCCACGGGTTCCAGGGACACGACGCAAGCCTGCGTCACGGCCGCCACCAACACGCCATCGACGGCGATGCCACCGGCGGCATCGGGGCGCAGCGCGATCTCGGCGCGCAGTGATGCCACCGCCAATATGCCGAAGCGCGCGGCCAGGGCAGCGCATTCGGCCGGGTTGGCTTCCAGCACCAGGCGCTGGCCGGCGGGCGGGACGCTGGATACGCGCAGGGCGCGGGAGAATTCGATCTCGGTCATGGCGCGGGATACTCCACCTGGCCCAGTTTCAACGTGGCGATGGGCTGGGCTGCCAGCGCCTGCGCGACCGCGCGCACGCGCCCGGCGAGGCGAGGCAGTACAGCGGCGTCTTCGGGCGCTTCCATGGCGAATAGGTTGCGCAGGATGATGGGCTCCAGCGCCGCCGGGTCATCGGTGGCCAGTGCTTCTTCATAGGCGCGGGCGCGGCCGTGAAACGCCTCCCACATGCGCTTGACGCGCTTGCCGACGGCCAGGTCGCCCACGCCCATTTCGCGCAGGTTCAGGTCCATGTCGTTGAACATCGCGTCGAAGACGGCTTGCGACAGAGGTTTGGCGGCGGGGTCCGCGTCCGCGCGGATTCGGCTGACCAGCAGGCCGACATGCAGGCTGATCAGGTCGAAGCGGCCGGCCAGCGTGTCGGGCGCGCCGTATTCCAGATAGAGTGCGGGTTCGCGCGCGGCGGCCACCGCGGCACCGTAGAGGGCATAGCCTTCGTGCCAGAAGGGTTTGCGGCCAAACAGCCGGGCGAGCACCATTGAACTTGTCCTGAAGTGGCGTGTCAGCGCCATTGACCCGAACCGGGCGAGGTGGCACCTCCCCGCACATGGAACCGGCTGGGCGGATGGTCAATCACATGCGTGTCGCTTCGCTGCTGATGGCAGCGGGGCTGCTGGGGGCGTGCCAGTATCTGCCCCCCCTGCCCGATCGCCCGCGGGAGGTGTTTGACGCCCCGCTGATCCGGCGCGGCAACAACATCACCGCCGAGCAATTGGCGCAGATCACGCCCGGCGTGACGCGGCGTGACGATGTGCGCGCATTGCTGGGCAGCCCGAGCCATGCGGGCACCTTCAACGACGACAACTGGTACTACATCAGCAGCAGCACGCGGCAGCGACCGGGCCGTGCGTTGCAGGTGTCGGACCAGCGGGTGGTGGTGGTGCGCTTCACGCAGGCAGGTGCTGTGCAGGAAGTGCGCGAACTGGGTGAGAGCGATCATCGCAGCGTGGCATTCGTGTCGCGTGAGACGCCGGTGCCGGGCAATGAACGCACATTGTTGCAGGCGCTGTTCGGCAATATCGGGCGCTTCAATCCCGGACCTGGGGCGGCGACGCAGGCGCCTGGTGTGACGCAGGGCTCTGGCTCCAACCGGCAGTAATGGCATGACGCCGCGCATCTTCGACCGTGCGCTGGTGGCACGGCGGCGGGATCGCGCGGCAACGCGCGTGGGGGATGTACAGCCCGTGCTTCAGGTGGCCGCCGAATGGCTGCTGGACCGGCTGGATGACACGACCAGGCGGTTCGATGCCGCGCTGGATATTGGTGGGCGCGGGGTGGTGGCACCCATGCTGCGCGCGCGCGGGATTGCGCGCGTGGTCAGCATGGATCTCTCGCCGCGCATGGCCGCGCTGAATGGTGGTGCTGCGGTCGCGGGCGATGAGGAATGGCTGCCCTTTGCGCCGGAGAGTTTTGACCTGGTGGTGGCCAGCCTGTCGCTGCACACGGTGAATGACCTGCCCGGTGCCTTGGTGCAGATCAGGCGGGCGATGCGCCCCGATGGGTTGTTTCTGGCGTCGCTACCCGGGCTTGGCACGTTGCAGGGGTTGCGTGAGGCGTTGATCGCGGCCGAAGCCGCGGTGGCGGGTGGTGCCTCGCCGCGCGTCGCACCCTTTCCGGAATTGCGGGACATGGCGGCCTTGTTGCAGCGCGCGGGCTTGGCGCTGCCGGTGGCGGATGTGGTGGAATTGCCGCTGGCCTGGCGGACGGCGATGGGGTTGGTGCGGGACTTGCGCGCCGCGGGGGAGCAGAATGCGGTGGTGGCGCGCAACCCGCGCATCCCGCCGCGTGGGTTGTTTGGCGCGGCGTTTGCGATGCTGGAACGCGAGGTGCCGATCGCGATGCCGATGCCCTTGTTGATGCTGACGGGATGGGCGCCGCATGACAGCCAGTCGCGCCCCGCCAGGCCGGGGAGTGCGACGGCAAGGCTGGCCGAGGCGCTGGGGGTTGAGGAGCACAGTGCGGGGGAGAAAGCACCGCGATAGAGCGCTGTGCGACAAATTCCGGCGCCGGATGATTTTCCTTACCACCTTACCATCTTGCGATCTTACCGGGGCGGTGGGTGCCTTACCATCTTACTATCTTTCCTGGCGTGACGGCCGCGTTTTGGCTGGGCTTTCGGGGACGGATGCGGTTGTCGAAACAGCGCGGTCTTTATAGGATAAATAGCCCATAAAGTCAATGCGCGCCCTCATGAATGCCAGGCGGCAGGCAGGCGGCTTCACGCAGGCGCCATTCCTTCTGCATGGCACGGCGCCGGCGCGGCATGCGGGCCGGCAGCACCTGCACCGCGCGCATGCGGTCCAGGCGGAAATGGCGGTAGTCGGCGCGCAGCTCGCACCAGGCCGCCAGCAGCTGCATGTCATCGAAGACGCCCAGGGCAACGGGCCAGATGATGCGCTGGCTGGCGCCCGCCTTGCCATCGACATAGGCGATGCTGAGTTTCCGCTCTCGGCGCAATGCATCGCGGATGGCAGCGACGTCGATGCAGGGCGGCGGCACCTGGCGCACCGGCCCGACCAGCAGGCCCGAGAGGTCAAACGCATCGGCCATGCCCTGGGGCAGGACGGCTGCGATCTTGGCCAGCGTGCCGCGCGCGGGCGCGGCCAGGCCGATGTCCTGGCGCTGTGCGACCCATGATGCGCCGAGCAACAGCACATCGATTTCATCGGCGGTGAACATCAAGGGCGGCAGCAGGAAGCCGGGACGCAGCACATAGCCGAAGCCCGCAGCACCTTCGATCTCGGCCCCTTCGGCGCGCAATGCGTTGATGTCGCGATACAGGGTGCGGACCGAAATGCCGAGTGCGGCGGCCAGCGATTGCGCGGTGGCCGCGCACCTGCGCGCGCGCAGTTCCTGCAGCAGTTCCAACAGGCGATGGGTGCGCGACATCGGCCGCGTATAGCGCAGCCGCTGGCAGAAATCGCCTGCTGCCAAAATCTGACACTGCCCTGGGCCAAGACGCGGCTGCACAACAGAAAGCAGAACCATGCAGCGAGAGACAGTGAACCCTTGGACCTGGTCGCACGCACTTGGCTATGACCAGGGGCTGGTGGTGTCGGGTGTGGCGCGCACGCTGTATTGCGCGGGCCAGACCGCGACGGATGCCCACGGCCAGCCGCAATGCGCGGGGGACATGGCGGGGCAGATCGCGCTGTCTGTCGACAATCTGGAGGCGGTGCTGCGCGCGGCGGGCATGACCTTTGCCGATGTCGTCAGGCTGAACATCTTCGCGACCGATGTGGAGTTGCTGTTCCAGCACTATGGCGTGTTGATGGCACGGCTGGGGGCGACACCGCCCACCACCTTGCTGGGCGTGGCGCGGCTTGCGCGGCCCGAATTGATGGTCGAATTCGAGGCGACGGCCGTGGCATGATACGCATCACCGATGACGCCCGCACAGTTCAACGCCTTCTGCAGCACCCTGCCCCACACCACGCATGTGGTGCAGTGGGGGGGTGCGGATGTGTGGAAGGTAGGGGCCAGGCTGTTCGCGGCGATGTGGGCGGATGGCGGCAAGAATGCCGGCATTACGTTCAAGGTATCCGCCTTGGGATATGAGATCTTGAGCCAGCAGCCGGGGCTGCGGCCGGCGCCGTATATGGCGTCACGCGGGATGACGTGGGTGCAGTGGTATTCGGATGCCAGCATGGGTGCGAAGGAGCTGAAGCTGTATCTGCGGCAGAGCTATGATCTGGTGCTGGCGGGGATGCCGCGGAAGCAGCGGGTGGCGTTGGGGGCCACGGCGTGTTTCGGCCCTGAGAGGGCGCGTTGAAGCGGCCGCCAGCAGGACATCCAGGAATGGCAGCGCCATGCTGGGCCGCAGCGCCGTGACCGGCCGTCTGGTGCTGGCACCGGTGGCCAAGCCGGGCATGGTCACGCTGAAAATGGCGAAGGCCGCTGTTGCCAGTCTGCGTGACAGCAAGAATTAGAGTCCGATCTGGACAGGCTGAATCAGCCTGGCCAGTGAATCGGCCTCTCAACAACGGCTAGCAGGCTGCTGAAAAACTGGCGGTTGAGGGCTGGCGAGGGAATTTTCGTGCCAAGGGGAGGGCACGAAAGGCCGGGACGAAGCCAGGATGTTGTTCATCCTGGCGAGGCACGAACGAATCGTGCGCGGAAATGACCCGCCAGACCGACCCGTCCAGTTTTTCAGCAGCCTGCTAGAGGTTTTTCTCTGAAGCAAGCTGAAGAGAAACATCTCTAGCCGCGTCGACGCCAGCGGGTCTCCACGAACCAGGCCGCCGTTGCGACTCTGCTTGCGGAGCGCCGGCGCCGCATGGCAAGAGCGATGCTTGTCCTCCGGGAGAGCGCGATGCCTCGCCTGCACCGCCGGCACCTTATGGCCCTGCCGCTGGCCTGTCCCGGGACCATCGCCCGCGCGCAGACCTTCCCCACACGATCGCTGCGCGTGATCGTGCCCGCGGCACCTGGTGGCGTGCTGGACACCACTGTGCGCGGCATCGCGCCGGCGCTGGGCGAGCGGCTCGGCCAGTCGGTCGTGGTGGACAACCGTTCGGGCGCGGGTGGCAGCATCGGCGTCGCCGCCGCGCGCGCGGCCGAGGCGGATGGCCACACGCTGCTGCTGGCCCATGCCGGCGAGATGGCGATCAACCCCGCGCTGATGCCCAACCTGCCCTATGACCCGGAGCGTGATTTCCAGCCTTTGTCGGGCGGGTTGCTGGCCGCGAATGTGCTGGTGGCGCATGCCGGCGCGAGTTTTTCGACGTTGCGCGAGATGATCGCCGCCGCGCGCGCCAGGCCCGGGCAGATCGCCTATGCCTCGCCGGGCAATGGCACGCTGAACCATCTCTCGACCGAGATGCTGGCGGCCGCGGCCGGCATCAGCCTGACGCATGTGCCCTATCGCGGCGGCGGGCCGGCGGGGGTTGCGGTCGCGACCGGGGAGGTTTCGCTGGCGCTGCTCGCTTTGCCCACGGCGCTGCCGCATGTGCAGTCCGGCCGGGCGCGGGTGATGGGCGTGATGCTGCCCGAACGCTCGCCCTTGGCGCCCGATTGGCCGACAGCGCGCGAGGGTGGATTGGACTTCCAGTCCAGCATCTGGACCGGCTTTTTCGCGCAGCGCGCGGTGCCCGCGCCGATTGCCGCCACGCTGAGCCTGGCGCTGCTGGCGGTGCTGCGCGAAGCCGCCACGCGCGAGCGCTTCGCCGCCGCCGGCGCCGTGCCGATGCTGTTGGATGCGCCGGCCTTCGGCGCGCTGGTGGCCGATGATTCGCGGCGCTATGGCACCTTCATCCGCGACCGCAATTTCAGGATCGAGTAGCGCATGCCACACGCATATCACTGGCGCCGTCGTGGCCTGCTGGCCGCGCCTCTGCTGACCGGCCTGCCCGTCGCGGCGCAGCCCACCTGGCCGGAACGCCCGGTGCGTATCCTGGTGCCCTTCGCCGCCGGCGGGAACACCGACGCCCTGGCCCGCATGGCCGCCGAATTGCTGACCGAGGCGCACCCCACCGCCAGCTTCGTGGTGGAAAACCGCACCGGTGCCGGTGGCCTGCTGGCCGCCGAAAACCTGGTGCGCAGCCCACCCGATGGCCACACGCTGATGATGGTCGCCGTCGCCGTGTTGGCGGTGGCACCGGTGGCCATGGCGCAGCCGCCGCGCTTCGACCCGGTGGCCGATGTCACGCCCATCGTGAACATGGGCACCAACCCCTTCGTGTTGATGAGCCATCGCAGCGTGGACGCCGCGACGCTGCCGGCGATGCTGGATTGGATGCGCGCGCGTGACGGGCGCTTCGCCTATGCCAGCGGTGGCATCGGCAGCTTCCAGCATCTCAGCATGGCGCTGCTGTTGCAGCGGCTGGGCATCGCGGCCGAGCACGTGCCTTATCGCGGCGGCGCGCCGGCGCTGGCCGATTTGATCGCGGGCAATGTGCCGCTGATGTTCGCCAACCTGTCCGAAGCGCTGCCGCATGCGGCGACGCCGGCGGTCAGGCTGCATGGCGTGTCATCGCTGGCGCGCGATGCGGCGCTGCCCGCGGTGCCGGCCATCGCCGAGGCACTGCCAGCCTTCGAGACACTGACCTGGAACGGGCTGATGGGCCCGCGCGGCCTGCCGGCGGCGATCGTGCAGCGCATCCAGTCGGTGATCGCGGCCGCGATGACGCGGCCTGCGGTGGCGCAGCGTTTCGCGGCACTCGGCACGGCGCCCTCCGGCGAGGGGCCTGAGGCCTTCGGCGCCAGGCTGCGCGCGGATGTGGCGCGTTGGTCGGAGGTGGTGCGCGCCGCCGGTATCCGGCTGCAATAGGTTCAGCGGATCGCGTCAGCGGCGCGCACGCCCTCGATCATGCTGGTGCGCAAAAGATGCGCATGCGCCCGCGCCGGGTCCGCTGCCGTGGCCCGCAATTCCGCCAGCCTGGCGCTGCGCGTGGCAGGGTCCTTCTCTTCCAGCAGTCGCTTGTTCGCGATGGTCATCGCCTGCAGGAAAGCATCCGCGACATGCCGGCGCTGGCGGTCATAGCGGTCCAGCAGATCATCATCGCCGCCGGCCAGCACCGCGGCGATCCGCTCGGCCGCCAGCATCGCGTCATGGATGCCGAAATTCATCCCCATGCCGCCCAGCGGATTGTTCACATGCGCGGCGTCACCGGCCAGCAGCACGCGGCCGCGGCGGAAGGTCGCGGCCACCCGCTGATGCACCGCATAGAGGTTGGTGTGCAGCACCGTGAAGCGCCCCAACTCCGGCAGCAGCGCGGCCAGGCGCGTCTGCGCCAGCGCATGGTCCAGAAGCGCGGATTCATCGGCCGCCGGGTCGGTCGGGAAGACCACGCGCCAGACCGGGCCATGCCCCGCCGGCGGCGGTGTGCCGGGCACCTTGAACATGGCGCACCAGGTCACCGGATCGCTGACATAGGAGGAGATGGCGTAGCCCTTCGCCCCCAGATCATCGCCGATGGTGACGACCAGGAATCGCTCCGGATAGGTGAAGCCGTCGAAGGCGATGTTCTGGGATTTGCGCACCACGCTGCGCCCGCCATCGGCGCCGATCGCGTAGGCGGCGCGCAGTGTGGTGCCGTCTTCCAATTGCGCGGTCACGCCAGCGGCGTCCTGCTCCACCGCCGCCACCGGCACACCCCAGCGCACCTCTGCATGCGCAAACGCCGACAGTTTGCGCAGGAGGATTCGGCACAGCTTGTGCTGCTCGCATTGCAGCCGGAACGGATAGGGCGTGACATCGGCCAGGATGGAGAGGTCGAACTCCGCCACCACACCCTCCGCGCGGCCGCGGATTTGCCAGATGGGGGCGCGAATGCCCTCGGCCAGCAGGTCGGCCGTTACGCCGCTCTCGGTGAATTTCTCCAGCGTGGGCGGGTGCAGCGTGGCGGCGCGCGGATCCTCGAAGGGTTCGGGGTGGCGCTCCAGCACGGTCACCGGCACGCCGGCGCGCGCCAACATCAGCGCCGCCGTCAGCCCCGAAGGCCCGGCGCCGATCACCAGGACGGAGGAGGTCAATGCTCCTCCAGGATGCGGCCATGGCCGTGCAGGCGTTCCTGGATGCCAAGGCGGCGCAGGCTGTCCCACGCCATGACGGTGTTGATGGCGAGCACGGGCTTGCCCAACCAGCGCTCGGCCTCGGCCGCCACGGCGCAGCCGGCCAGGCTGGTGCCCACCTGCACCAGTGCGTCCACATCCGGCCCGTTGATTTCCTGCAAGGCCGCGCGGATGGTGGCGGGCGAGGTCTCGGCGATCTGCCGCGGCGTCGGGCATTTCAGGCCCTTCAGGCGCACGACGTCGTAGCCCGCTTCGGTCAACCAGCGCTGCACCATCTCATCGCCGCGCGGCTGGTGCGGCGTCAGCACCGCGATGCGCTTCGCGCCGAAAGCGTTCAGCGCGGCGGCAATGGCAAAGCTGCCCATGGTGACGCCCACGCCGGCGCGCTGTTCCAGCTCCGCGGTCAATGCGCGCGACGCATCCAGCCCGCCCCAGAAGGCTTCCAGCGCGACACCCATCGCCAGATGCGAAGCCCCCGTGGTCATCACCTGGTCGATCGCGCCGCCGAGCCCGTCGCGCATCATCTGCATGTGTTCGAGGAAGGCTTCCTCGGTGTTGAGCGGCCTTTCGCGGATGGTGACGCGCGCGACGTGATAGGTCACGCCAGGTGGCCGCAGCGCGTCCATCTCCGGCTGCACGATGGTGTTGGTGGAAGGCACCACCACGCCGATGCGCGCCCGCCAACCCAATGCATCCGCCATGCTCGCTACCCCTTGTCTGATCCGTCAGGGCTGCATTCTGTGCCGATGCGGGCAGTGTCCGTCCAGATGGCGGTGAAGCCCGCGAACAACCATGGCGCGGTACAGGGTGTCACGCCACGCGGCCGCCAGGGTCCGCGCGGCGCCGCACATGCCCAGGCGGCACGCCGAATTCGGCGCGGAACGCCGCCGAGAAATGCTGGCTCGAGCCAAACCCACACGCGAACGCCACCTCCGTCACGCTGCGCCCCGGTTCCTCGCGGATCAGCCGCTCAGCCTCCCGCAGGCGAAGGCGCCGCAGGTGCTGCGCGGGCGTCGTGTTGGTCAGCAGCCGGCAGTAATGCGCGAAGCGCGTGCGCGACAGGCCGCAATCGCGCGCCATGTCCTCGAGCCGCCAGGGCTGGGCCAGCGCCATCGGCAGGCGCGAGAGGAACAGCTCCACCGTGCGCCGCGTCGTCGCCGCATCGGGGTCGAGGCTGGGCGGCGCCATGTCCAGCGCATCCAGCAAGGCCAGCAGCATGGCATTGCCCGCGATCATCATGCGCGCCTCACCGCTGTCGGGTGCCATGCGTTCCAGCACGCCGCGCATCGCCAGGAAGCCCTGCGCCAGCGCCGGCGTGGCGCGCAGCACGGAGCTGTCATTCAGCGTCAGATAATCATGCAGGCGCTTCGCATCCGCGGCCGACCACAACAGCCAGCGCGGCCAGCGCCAGCGGTCGGTCGGGCGGCGCATATCCACATCCAGCAGCATCCACACCAGCTGGTTCGCGCCGACATGCGGCGTGCCGATCGCGTGCAGCTGCCACGGGCGGATCACGAAGGCATCGCCGGCCGAAAGCCGATGCGGCACGCCATCCACCTCCAGTGTCAGCGTGCCATGCGCCAGGTAGGCGAATTTGATGCCCTCATTGCAGTGCCGCCCCAGGCCCCAGCGCTGCGGCGCCGGCGCGTCCCAGAAGCCGATGGTACACACGCCAGGCAGCCGCCCTTCCAGCGGGCGGCCGGGATAGCTGCCGCGCGTCCAGGCCACCAGCCGCGTTTCGCCGCGCGCGGCGGCTTCCTGCAAGGCGCGGCAATTATCGGCGTAGAGCATGGAGCCTGGCTGGCGGAACACCGCCGGGCGAACCCGCAATGCGCGCGTGGCCTGCATCCCGATCTCCCCTTTTGCGCCTGTCCGACACATGGAGCGGATTTAAGAAATTTACCAGTGGCAGCCACCGCAAGCCAGCCACACCTCTGTGGCGCAGAACACCGCATCGGCTGCCTCAAGGCCGGCTCCAAGGGGGAACACCGCCATGAAGATCCTCGCTGTCGTCGCGATGCTCTGCGCGATCATCGCCGCACCCGCCACCGCCCAGCAGACGCTGCGGCTGGGGCACAACATCTCCACCTCATCGCCGTATCACCTGGCGGCCGAGAATTTCGCGCGGCTGGTGCAGGAACGCACGCAGGGGCGCCTGCGCGTGCAGGTGTTTCCCGCCGGTGCGCTCGGCAATGAGCGTGACATGATCGAAGGCGCGCAGATCGGCACCATCGACATGGTGGTCACGTCCTCCGCCGCGGCCGGCCCCTTCGTGCCGGCGTTGCGCATCCTGGACGTGCCCTTCCTGTTCCGGGACCCCGCGCATGCGCGCGGCGTGCTGGACGGCCCGCTGGGTGCCGAGCTGCTGGCCGCAATGCCGGCGCGCAACCTGATCGGCCTGGCCTGGGGCGATATCGGCTTCCGCCACATCACCGCCAACCGCCCGATCCGTACGCTGGAGGATCTGCGCGGGCTGAAGCTGCGCTCGCAGAACAACCCGATCCATCTCGCAGCCTATCGCGCACTCGGCATGGCGCCGACCGTGATCGGCTTCAATGAGCTCTATGCCGCGCTGCAGACCGGCGTGGTGGATGCGAATGAACAGCCCATCTCGATCCATGTGGCGAGCCGCTTCTACGAAGTGCAGCGCCACCTGACGATGACCGGGCACCTGGTGGCGTCCGCGCTGTTCATCGCCTCGCCCGCCACCTTCAACCGCCTGCCGGCCGCCACGCAGGACATCCTGCGCACGGCCGCGCGGGAATCCACACCCGTGATGCGCCGCGCGGCGGATGAACAGGATGCCGCTGGCCTGACCACGCTGCGCCAGCGCGGCATGACCATCCAGGAGAGCTTCGACCGCGACGCCTTCCTGCGCGCCCTGCAACCCGCCTTCACCGAGTTCGGCCGCGAACTGGGTGAGGCCAATCTGCGGCGGATTCAGGAAGCCCGCTGATGCGCCAACTGCGCGGCGCCATCCTGGCGGTTGACCGTGTTACCACCACGGTCGTCACCTGGGCGGCCTGCGCGGCGCTGGCACTCGCGGCCGGCATGGCCTTCGGCCAGGTGATCATGCGTTATGTCGTGCGCCAGCCGCTCGCCTGGTCTGAGCCGGTGGTGCAGATGGCGGTGATCTGGATGGTGTATCTGGGTGCCGCCGCCACCTTCCGCATGGGCGCGCTGGTGGCGATTGATTTGCTGCTGAACATGCTGCGCGGCCGTTGGCAGCGCGGCCTGCAATGGTGCATCACCGCCGCCACGCTGGTGCTGCTGTTCCACATGGGCTGGTACGGCTGGGAGATGGCCGAACGCGCGCAGTTCAACGTGAACCCCACGCTTGGCATCTCCATGTCATGGGGGTTCGCGGCGATTCCGGTGGGGGCTGTCTTCGCCATCATCGCCGTGATTGCGCATGCGCTGGACCCGCCGCCACGCCAGATCGATACCGGAACCTGACAGCGGATGCTGACCCACTCCCTTCTCGTCGTGATGTGCACGCTGTTTTTGTTGAGCGTGCCCATCGCCGTCTCCATCGGGCTTGCGGCGATCTTCGGCATTCAGGTGCTGGGCGCGATCAACCCGGTCATCATCGGGCAGCAGCTTTACGTCGTGCTGGACAAGTTCCCGCTGGTGGCGATTCCGTTCTTCATCCTGGCCGGCAACCTGATGGACACCGGCGGCATTTCGCGCCGCTTGATCGATGTGGCGCGCGCCATCGTGGGCAATACGCAGGGCGGGCTTGCGGCCACCTGCGTCGTGGCCTGCATGATCTTCGCCGCCGTCTCCGGCTCCTCCACCGCGACCACTTTTGCCATTGGCGCGATCATGATCCCGGCGCTGGTGCGCGCGGGCTACCCGAAGCCATGGGCGGCGGGGTTGCAGGCCACATCGGCGGAGCTCGGCGTCATCATCCCGCCCTCGATCCCGATGATCCTGTTCGGCGTGGCGGCGGATGTCTCGATCGGGGAGTTGTTCATCGCCGGCTTCGGGCCGGGGCTGCTGATCGGCTTCGTGCTGATCATCTATGTGCTGATCTGGACGCGGCTGACCGGGCACGGAAAAAACGACGCGCTGGATGGCGTCTCCGTCCTGCCCGCCTTCCGCCGCGCGATCTGGGCATTGCTGATGCCGGTGGTGGTGCTGGGCGGCATCTATGGCGGTGTGTTCACGCCGACCGAAGCCTCGGCCATTGCGGTCGCCTATTCGCTGGTGATCGGCATGTTCGTGCATCGCGAACTGGGCTGGCGAGACATCGTGCCGGTGCTGAAGAAGTCGGTGATTTCGTCGGTGGTGATCCTGTTCATCATCGCCTGGGCCGGTCTCTTCGCCTTCATCATCAACCGCGAGGGCATCCCGGCTGCCATCGGCGCCTGGATGCTGAGCGTGATCCACGACCCCATCACCTTCATGCTGGTGGTGAACATCGTGCTGTTCATCATCGGCATGTTCATCGAGGGTTCGGCCGCGATCATCGTGCTGGCGCCGATCCTGGTGCCGGTGGCGATCCAGTACGGCATCGACCCCGTGCATTTCGGCATCGTGATGGTGGTGAACCTGGCCATCGGCTTCATCACGCCGCCCTTCGGGGTCAACCTTTTCGCGGCCTGCACGGTGGCGCGCATTCCGCTGGAGCGCATCATCCCGCCGATCATCGCCTTCATCGGCGTGGTGGTGTTCTGCCTGATGCTGATCACCTACATCCCGCCCATCTCGCTCGGTCTGCGCGACTGGGTCTACCGCTGAGGTCGCGATGCGATACGGCATGAACATGCTGCTCTGGACCACCGAGGTCACGGAGGCGCATTGGCCCATCTTCGAGAAGCTGCGCGCCATCGGCTATGACCTGGTGGAAGTGCCGGTGTTCGAGACGCGCGACGTGGCCGGCTATGCGCGGTTGGGCGAGCGGTTGCGTGCGCTGGGCCTCACACCGCACGCCGTCACCGCGCTGGGAGCCGACGCCAATGTCGCGGCCGATGACGCGGCTTTGCGCGCGGCCGGCGAGGCGCAATTGCGCGCCATGGTGGATTGCGCCGCCGCACTCGGCGCGCCCACGCTGTCGGGGCCGATCCATTCGGCGATTGGGGTGTTCAGCGGGCAGGGACCGCGGGCCGAGGAGCTGTCGCGCAGCGCCGAAATTCTTGCGCGCATCGCCGCCCATGCGCGCCCCGCCGGTGTGCGCCTGGCCATCGAACCGCTGAACCGCTTCGAGTGCTATCTGCTGAACGACCTTGCCTCGGCGGCCGCTTTCGCGCGGCGCGTCGCACCCGATGCCGGCGTGCTCTACGACACCTTCCACGCGCATATCGAGGAGAAGGACGCAGCCGCCGCCATCGCCGCGGACGCCGACCGCATCGCGCTGGTGCATGTCTCGGAGAATGACCGCTCCACCCCCGGCCGCGGCCAGGTGCGCTGGCGCGAGAATTTCGCGGCACTGAAGGCCGCCGGCTACCAGGGGCCGTTGATCGTGGAGGCCTTCGGGCTGGCGTTGCCCGCGCTGTCGGCTGCGACAAAAATCTGGCGCCGCATGTTCGATGACGAGTTCACACTGGCCACCGAGGCGCTGGCCTTCATGCGGCGCGAATGGGAGGCGGCATGATGCGCAGCTTGCAAGGCCCCGCGATTTTCCTGGCGCAATTCGCCGCTGATGCGCCGCCCTTCGACAGCCTCGATTCCATCGGCGCCTGGGCCGCCGCGCTCGGCTTCAAGGGCGTGCAGATTCCCTCCTGGGATGCACGCCTGTTCGACCTGGCGAAAGCCGCCGAAAGCGTGACCTATGCGCAGGAGGTGCAAGGCCGCCTCGCAGCACACGGCCTCGCGGTGACGGAGCTTTCCACGCATCTGCAAGGCCAGTTGGTCGCCGTGCATCCGGCCTATGACGCGACCTTCGACGGCTTCGCGCCCGAGGCGGTGCGCGGCAAGCCGGCCGCACGGCAGGAATGGGCGGTGCAGCAGTTGCGGCACGCCGCGCAAGCCTCGCGCAACATGGGGCTTGCCGCGCATGCGACATTCTCCGGCGCGCTGGCCTGGCCCTTTGTGTATCCCTGGCCGCAGCGCCCAGCGGGCCTGGTGGAAACCGCCTTCGAGGAACTCGCGCGCCGCTGGCGCCCCATCCTGGACGCCTTCGACGATGCGGGCGTGGATCTATGCTACGAAATCCACCCCGGCGAGGACCTGCATGACGGCGCGAGCTTCGAGCGTTTTCTCGACGCCGTCGGCCAGCATCCACGCTGCAACATCCTGTATGACCCGAGCCACTTCGTGTTGCAGCAACTGGACCACCTGGCCTTCATCGACATCTACCACCCGCGCATCCGCGCCTTTCATGTGAAGGATGCGGAGTTCCGCCCGAATGGCCGCGTCGGCGTCTATGGCGGGTATCTGCCATGGGTGGATCGGGCGGGGCGTTTCCGCTCGCTGGGTGATGGGCAGGTGGATTTTCGCGGCGTGTTTTCCAAGCTCGCGCAATACGGTTTTGCGGGCTGGGCGGTGCTGGAATGGGAGTGCTGCCTGAAACACCCCGAGGATGGCGCGCGCGAAGGTGCCGCCTTCATCGCGCAACACATCATCCGCGTCACCGACAAGGCCTTCGATGATTTCGCCGCCGCCGGCACGGATGATGCGGCGAACCGGCGCTTGCTCGGGATTGGTTGAGATGTCGCGCCGGCTGCGCCTGGGCATGGTGGGCGGCGGCGAGGGCGCCTTCATCGGCGCCGTGCACCGGCTGGCGGCGCGGCTGGATGATCGGTGGGAACTGGTGGCCGGCGCCTTCTCGCGCGATGCGGAACGCGGCCGGCGATCAGCGGCCGCGCTGCATGTCGCACCCGACCGCGCCTATGCCGATGCCGCCCAGATGGCACAGGCCGAAGCCGCGCGCGCGGATCGTGTGGATGCGGTGGCGATCGTCACGCCCAATGCCAGCCACCACGCCATCGCGCGCGTCTTCCTGGGCGCTGGCATCCACGTCATCTGCGACAAGCCGCTGACGACGCGGCTGGAGGATGCGCGGGACCTGCAGCGCGCGGTGGCCGAGAGCGGCTGCATCTTCGCGCTGACGCACAACTACACCGGCTACCCCATGGTGCGGCAGGCGCGCGCCATGGTGGCCGATGGCGCGCTGGGTGCGGTGCGCGTGGTGCAGGTGGAATACCCGCAGGATTGGCTCGCCACACCCATCGAGACCACGGGCCAGAAGCAGGCCGCCTGGCGGCTGGACCCGGCGCAGGCCGGCCCCGCAGGGTCGCTCGGTGATCTCGGCACGCATGCGCACAACATCGCGGAATTCGTCACCGGCCTGCGCGTGGACAGCGTGGCCGCGCAGCTGACCGCCTTCGTGCCCGGCCGGCGCGTGGATGATGATGCGCAGGTGATGCTGCGCTTCGCTGGCGGCGCGCGCGGCATGCTCTGGAGCTCGCAGGTCGCACCCGGCAATGAGAACGCGCTGCGCCTGCGCGTGTTCGGTGAGGCAGGCGCGCTGGAATGGGCGCAGGAGCACCCGAACCAGCTGCGCTTCACGCCGCTGAGCGAGGCGCCGCGCATCCTGGCGCGCGGTGGCGCCGGGCTGAGTGCGGCGGCGGCGCACGCCACACGCATCCCGGCCGGCCACCCGGAGGGGTATATCGAGGGCTTCGCGCAGCTCTACCGCGATGTGGCGGAACAGATCACCGCGCGGCTCGAAGGGCGCGCGGCGGATGCGGCGGCGCTGCTGGTGCCTGGTGTTGGGGATGGCGTGCGGGGCGTGGCGTTTGTCGCGGCCTGTGTTGAGAGCGGCAGGCGCGATGGCGCATGGGTTGGTTTGTGTATTCGGTAGGTTTGGGATGCGGGGACAGGATTTGAACCTGTGACCTTCAGGTTATGAGCCTGACGAGCTACCGGGCTGCTCCACCCCGCGTTGGTGGGTGTGTTGTGCTGTTGATCGGGTTTGGTGGTCTGGCGACGA
>JAAFHD010000329.1 GCA_013298245.1 Alphaproteobacteria bacterium | reverse complement strand
TCGCTCCTCTTGCTTCGACGGTCATGACCATCGTGGATGTCGGGAGCGTGGGTGTGGCTTATCCCACTCCCTGCACCGCGGGCGGGTCAGGATGCGCGTGCCGGGGATGCGCATGGCCAGTGTCGGCGAGTGTGGGGCGACCCACAACGACGCCGACCGGTTGGCGCATGGTCCTGGCTTCAAGCAGGGGAACGCCATGCCAGACGATCACATCGACAACCTGGCTGCCGGATTTGGCCTGGCCACCATTGTCCCGGCCATCGCCAGCACCTCGCGCCAGGCGCTGCGCGAGGGGGAGGGGGCGCTGCATGTGCTCGCGCGGTATCATACGCGCAACCCGCATGTGCCGGCGCGGCTGGATGCGGCCACGGAACAGGCGATCCGGCGGTTCGGCGCAGTGCTGGCCGAACAGGTGATCAATGGGGCCAGCTTCTTCCTGGCCGTGAAGGCGGCATTGCTGCTGTTCGGCGCGACGGGCGGCATGCTGGGCCAGGTGGCGATCACTGCCAACACGATGCTGAACCCGCAGCAGCACCAGCAATTCGCGCTGGCGGCGCATGTGTTCCGCTTCTTCGGCAGCAATGGCGATTGGGTGGCGCGGCTGTCGCCGCAAGCGATGCGGGGCTTCGCGCATCAGGTAGGCGCGATGGCGCGGCGGCTGGGGTATGGCGGTGTAGGATTGCATCCGCGGCCGGGTGGGCCGCGCATTAGGGTGCTGGCGCTCGCACCGCCTTATCTGAGGTGAAGACGCACGCTCTGGCTCCAGTCTCGATCCGAATTTGGTGCCGGTTGCGGCTCGACACGGCGGACGTGGGCGTTGTGCGCCCGCAATCTGGAGGCGACCAGCTCCGCACGCGCTACGGCCGCCGGTGCTTCACGCCCCGTGCCATACCCGACGACATCGAAGCTGAGTTCATGGCGCCGCGCGAATCCCGCGATGCGCGCAATCCATATGTCCTCTTCGAAACCCAATATCAAATCGCGCGTGCCCCGTTGCTGGACGATCACATGCGTCGCGGCAAGATCGACGCCGCGGCGTTCGCGCAACATAGCACGAACATGGAGGTAGAGTTCCTCCCGCTCCTGATCAGGGACCCTCAGTCCAGTGCTGCTCCAAAGGGACAGTAGCCGTTCGACACGCGCAAGCCCGGCTTCTGGGCCCAGATCGAACACCAGCCGATCATCGATAAGCGCCGATGCCTCGTCGCCATGAATGGTCGTGACGGGCAGCCTTATTCGAAGTCCAGGGTTCAGCGCCCGAGCGCGCCGCACGCGTGACACCTCATCCGCAGCAAATGGAAAACGAGGGTCGTCAGTGATGGCACGAAAACAGGCATCGCGGTGTAGCAGCACATCGTTGATGCAATCCTCAATGATCTTGCGCGCGTCATCCGGCTGCCTGAGCTCGAGCAGCAACAGGGCATGATCCATCATCAACAGGCTGCGACCATTCTCGAGCCCGATGGTCGTGAAGCGAAGGTATGACCGCAATTGGCCAAGGAAGACTGATTCTCGCCCAACCCAATCGAGCGCTTCACGTGGACCTCGTCGGGCCAAGCGCGCCCGTTCCAGCGCCATGAGCCGAGCCGTGATTTCGCCGACCAGCTGTGCTGACTGGGGCCAAAGCCAATCGGGGTCCAACTCCGGCAAGCCCGAGATCATATCGGCGTTGCGCTCGAGAACAGCGTGCGCGGTGTCAGCACTGCTCAACAAGACCGCACAAACGACAAGCCCGAAGCGGAGACGGCTGATCTCGACTACACCCGGTCCCGGCGCTTGCGCATAAGGCCTCAGTTCATCCGCCGCCGCCTGGCAGGCCAATGCCCGTCGTTGCGCTGTTCCAGGATCACGCGCAGCGCTTTCGCGAAATAGCGGCTGCATCAAGCGAGGCAGGAGGTTGACCAAATGCCGTGCCAGATGGCCTACGGGTTCATCCAGCGTGACCGGCTGCGCCGCCTCCCGCAGATAGATGGTCAACTGCTGTGCAGCCCTGGTGATCGTTTCAAGGCCTGCCCAGTTCTGCCCTTGCTGCCGCGCTTGCCATGCCGTGATCTCGGCCGCGGCCAGCGCGGTCCAGACGACACGTGCATTGGCGCGTTCGCTGCTTACGAAGGTCCACATCTGCCGGTTCAATTCAGGTGTCAGCTCGCGGATCCAGCCGCGCGTTTCGTCCGTCGGGTTGTCGCTGTGGTTTGAACCAATGGTCGCGCTGATCATCTGCAGCGTTCTCAGCACGCTCGTGTGCGGATCGCCCGAGCGCAGCATCGGTTGGATCATGGCCCAAGCTTCGTTGACGGCAGCGAATGACTCACGCTGCAATTGCGCACGGTCCTCGGCCGTCAGGTCCTGTTGCCGGGACAGCCGGTTCAGTTGGAAGCCGTGCCAAGCCAGCCAGCTTGCCAGCTCGCGCTGCCGCATGGGTTGGCCAGGTTGCCGGGCGTGCCAGGCGCGGGCCACGTCCAAGCCGCGCTCATGGGCCGCGGCACGTTCACGAACATTCGTTGCCAGGATGACTTCGCTTGTTCGCAGCCAATTCAGCAAATCCAGCTGTACGTCAGGCGCAGTGGCCAAATCCGTCGGTTGTGCCACTGGCAGCGCGGCGAGGCGGCCAACAACACGTCGCGCATCATCAACGCTGCCGAGCAGTTCGTACCAAGCCCGCATGTGATTCACCAACCGCCCAGCATGAGGGGCCGCCGCGTCATCCGCCTCGGCCGCGCTCAATGCGTCATCCAGCAATAATGATGCCGATTCCACGGCGTCGCGTGGGCGCCCGTTGCGGGCCAGCAGTTCCGCTTGGAACAGCTTCAAATCCCGATCGACGCGCTGGAGCCGAGTGTCGGCAGCCCAGTCTGGAATCTGTTCCAGTTCTCGACGGCGCTGTTCGGCTTCCAGTGTTTGCTGGCCCAACATGCCAACCAAGCCTTCGCGTTCCGGGTTCATCAGCGTTTCGGCGCGTTGCTGCAGCGCCGCGATGTCTCGGTTGCGCGTTTCCGCGGCGAGCGCGACAGCTCGTTCCGCTGCGGCTTGGTTCTGTTCGTCACGCTGCCCAAGTTCTCTCTCGACACTGACGCCGCCACCGACGAGCATGGCAACGACTAACACCAGAACCAAGCGGCGTTTCCAGATGCCCTTGTTCGACGCCTTCACATAGTTGATCAGGCCAGCATCCAATACCGGCGAAGCCCGGCGTCGCAGCTGCTTCCCCTGCGTCAGCCGAGGCCTAGTCAAAAGCCGCCCCTTTGCATGCAGCCACTCATGCTCAAGCCGTTTCAGTGCATCGCGGATCTCGAGATCCAACCCGTGCTCCCTGAGCAGGCTTGCCAACACCGGCCATTCGATCAGCAGCGTCTCATGCGCCAGGCGCAGGTGTCGCTCCCCGTGCGCCATATCCTCGGAGAGCAGACGCGCCTTCAGCAGTTTCTGTGCAACCTGCACCTCTGGCCCGCCGGTCGGCAGGTCGGCCTGGCGCAACGCGAGCGGCACGAAATGGCCGGGCTTGGGGCCAGGTTGCACCAGCCGCAGCAGCAGGCGATCCAGCGCTGCGGGCTCGGCCTTGGTCCAGGATTGCAACTGCTTGTCGGCATAGCGACCGATCGCGCCCTCCAGGCCCCCAAGCTCCTCGTAGTCGGACCAACGCATCTCACCTTCGGGCTCCAGCGCCCGTTCGGCCATCTGTTCCATCAGGAAGGAGAGCAGCGGCAAAGCCTGCGGCTGGTTGCCGACCGCACGGGCGATCTCGACAGCCAGATTCTCGCCGCGCGCGTTGGTTTCGAAGCATAGTCCCGCCGCCTCGGCCGGCTCGTTGATGATCGCGGGGATATCCGCCTGCCGCGGCCCCGGTACCACGAAGTGCCGTGATCCCGCCGCGTCGTTCAGGATCTCCTGCAGCCAGCCATTCGCTTCCCAGGCGTCCGAGCGCATGGTGATGACAACCAGCGCGCATCGCCGGGCCGCCAGGTCCTGCAATGTCCGGGCCAGCGTGGTGATGCCGGCGCGGTCTGGCTGCTTGCCAGCCAGCAACTCCTCGAACTGATCGACGACGATGAACAGCCTGGCGGTCGTTCCCTGCTGGATGAGCCCGTCCTTGCGCATGGAGGCGGTTTTGGCCGCCAGCGCCTGGTCAGCCCGCTGTGGCAGCGAACCGGCACTATGGTCCTTGCCATCCACCGCCTCCATGACGCGCGCGTCGAGTTCCTTCAGCGCCTGGTCCGCATCGCCACCGGTTCGCAAAGCCACCCGCAGCCAATACTCGACGCCCGGCACGGCAATGCGCGCCCCGATGCCGGCCTGCGCCAAGGAAGATTTCCCACTGCCCGACCCTCCGGTGAGCACCAGCAGGCCATGGCCGCCTTCATCCCCCTTTT
>JAAFHD010000328.1 GCA_013298245.1 Alphaproteobacteria bacterium | reverse complement strand
CGAGATGCTGCGCGAACACGCGCGCACGCGCCCCGATGAGATCGCCATCCGGCAAAAACGCTTTGGTATTTGGCGACCGACCAGCTGGGCGGAGTACTGGCAGCGCGCGAAGCATGTGGCGCTGGGATTGCGCGAATTGGGCATGGTGCGCGGCGCGCATCTGGGTGTCATGTCGGAGAACCGGATCGAGTGGGTGCTGGCGCAGATGGGGGCCGGCGTGCTGGGTGCGGTGACGGTCGGCGTCTATCCGACCAGCCCGTCGAACGAGGTCGCCTATGTGCTGGACCACGCCGATGTGAGCGTGATCATCTGCGAGGACCAGGAGCAGATCGACAAGGTGATCGAGGCGCGCGAGCAGCTGCCCAAGATCACGAAGATCATCGCGCTCGAGGCACGCGGCATCACCGGCTATGAGCCCGGCCTGGTCATCACCTTCGACGAGATGGAGGCGATGGGCCGCGCTGCGGAAGCACGCGATGCGGGTGCGGCGGATGCGCTGATGGCGGGGCACAGCCTCTCGGATGTCGGTGTGTTGATCTACACCTCCGGCTCCACCGGCAAGCCCAAGGGTGCGATGCTGACCTTCGCGAATATGCGCGCGGCCGGCGGCGGGTTCCTGTCGCATTTCGGCATCGGGCCAGGTTGGTCCGCACTGTCATACCTGCCGCTGTGCCATGTGGCGGAGCAGGGCACCACTTTGTATGGCCCGATCTATGCCGGCTCGCGCGTTGATTTCGGCGAGAGCCTGCGCACCGTGCAGGAAGATCTGCGCGAAGTCGCACCCACGACCTTCCTCGGCGTGCCGCGCATCTGGGAGAAGATGCACGCCGGTATCCGCGTGAAGATGCTGGAGGCGCGACCGGCGCAGCGCGCGCTGTACAAATGGGCGATGGAAGCCTGCACGCCGATGGCGATGCGCCCCCGCGCCCATTGGACATCGGCCGAAAAGGCGCGCTTCGCGGTGGCCGATGCGCTGGTGTTTCGCGCGCTGAAGAATGCGCTGGGGCTGACGCGCTGCCGCGTCGCCTTCACTGGTGCCGCGCCGATTTCGCCCGAGGTGATTCGCTTCTTCCGTACGCTGGGTGTGCCCTTGCTGGAAGTCTACGGCATGACCGAGACATCGGGCGGCGTGCTGGGGCAGACGATGGAAAACCTCTCGCTTGGCACGGTTGGAATCGCGATGCGCGGCACCGAGGCACGCCTGGCTGATGACGGCGAAATCCTGGTGCGCGGCGATGCCGTCTTCGCCGGCTACTACAAGAACGACGAGGCGACGCGCGGCACCATCATCGATGGCTGGCTGCACACCGGTGATGTGGGGGAGATGGCCGCCGGCCAGTTCCGCATCGTGGACCGCAAGAAGGACATCATGATCACCGCGGGCGGCAAAAATCTATCGCCGACCGAGATCGAACAGGCGGTGAAGATATCGCCCTTCGTGAAGGAGGTGATCGCACTTGGCGATGCACGGCGCTTCGTCGCGGCACTGATCCAGATCGAGATCGACACGGTGGGCAAATGGGCGGAGGCGAAGGGCATCGCCTTCACCAACTACCGCAATCTCTCGCAGCACGCGGCGGTGCGCGAGTTGATCGAGGCAGAGGTGGAGCGCGCCAATGCGGGCCTCGCACCGGTCGCGCAGATCAAGCGCTTCGAGATTCTGGACAAGGAACTCGACCACGACGATGGCGAAGTCACAGCCACGATGAAGGTGCGCCGCAAAGCCATCGAGCAGAAATACGCGGATGCGATCACGCGGCTTTATCGCTGATCCCAGGCCAGCCTCAGCGATGCTTTCAGCGTGCCGTTGGGCGGCACCACATGCATGGCACCTTGCGCCGCGGCGGCCGGGCGGTTCGGCGCATCGGGCGCGTGGCTGACAGGCTCCACCGCCAACACATCGCCACCCTCGGCTGAGAAGACATGCAGGTTGGACGCCCAGGCGCCCGTTGCGCGTAGCGTCACGCCATGGCCATCGGGCCAGTCGATCCGCGCCGTGCCGTCCCATCCGGCGAAATGTGTATCCAGCCCATCCAGCACGTCATCGCCGCCACGCAGCCCGGTGCTGGGCCGCGGTGCGATCGGCAGGGTGCGCGCGTCGCGGTCAAAGATGATGCGTGCGGTGGCGTCGATGCGCGTGCCGGGCATGCGTGGGAAGAACGGATGCCAGCCGAGGCCCATGGGCGTCGGCACCGCCGCGCCGTTGGTCAGCGCGATCTCCAGCGCCAGGTGGTCCGGCGCAAGCCGTGCCAGCATGCGTGCGATGCCGATGAATGGCACGCGATCAAAGCGGCATTGCAGTGCTGCATGATCGTCGGCGTGTTCCACCACATCCCACGGCATGTCGCGCAGGAAGCCATGGATGGCGGTGTTTTCCTCCGCTCGGTTGACGGGCATGCGATGTTCCACGCCCGCCACCATGATGCGCCCCGCATCCAGGCGATTGGTCCAGGGCGCCATCACGAAGGTGCTGCGCGATGGCGACAGAAGGTCCCGCCCGCGCCAGGCCAGGTGCGAGAAACACGCGCCCTGTTCCGGCAGGATCACTGCCTCCGCAGCACCCGCGCGCAGCTTCAACCCTGATAGCCCAGCAGCCAGCGCGGCAGCGTCAGCGAGACTTCGGGGATGTAGGTGGTCAGCGCGAGTGCGACCAATATCGCGCCCCAGAATGGCCAGATGGTGCGCATCACCTGCTCGATCGGAATCTTGCCGATGGCGCAGCCGACGAAGAGCACCGCGCCGACCGGTGGTGTTGTCAGGCCAAGGCCCAGGTTCATCATCATCACCATGCCGAACTGCACCGGGTCCATCCCGATCGCGATTACCACCGGCAGGAAGATCGGCGTGGTGATCAGGATGAGTGCGGCCATGTCCATCACGCAGCCCAGCAGCAGCAGGCAGATGTTGATCATCAGCAGGATGACGATGGGGTTCTGGCTGATCGCCAGCATGCCGTCGGTCAGGTGCTCGGGCAGGCGATAGAGGGCGAGCAGATAGGCGAAGGCTGTCGCGGTGCCGACAAGAAGGAATACCACGGCGGAGGTGCGCACGCTGGCGGCCACCGCGATCTTGAAGTTCGCCCATGACAGCGCGCGATAGACGATGATGGTGACCGCCAGCGCCCATATCGCGCCGAAGGCTGCACTTTCCGTCACGGTGAACACGCCCGACAAAACGCCGCCCAGGATGATGACCGCCGTGAACAGCCCGGGAAGTGCATCGATGAAGGTCCAGGCCAGGTGGCGGAAGCCCTGGAAGGCCTCGGCCGGATAGCCGCGCCGCACCGCCATGACGTAGGCGGCACCGGCGAGAAACAGGCACATCATCAGGCCCGGCACGATGCCAGCGATGAACAGCGCCGAGACCGAAATCCCGCCGCCGGCGGCCAGCGAATACAGGATCATGTTGTGCGATGGCGGGATCAGGATGCCGGCGATGGAGGATGTCACCGTCAGGCTGACGGCGTAGTCCACGCCATAGCCCTTGGCCTTCATCGCCGGGATCAGGATGGTGCCGGTGGCGGAGGTGTCGGCCACCGCGGAACCCGAGATGCCACCGAACAGCATCGACGTGGTGACATCCACCATGCCAAGCCCGCCGCGCATCCAACCCACGCAGCCCGAGGCCAACGCCACCAGGCGCCGCGCGATGCCGCCATGCAGCATCAATTCGCCGGCGAAGATGAAGAAGGGGATGGCGAGCAGCGAGAACATGCTCATCCCCGCGGCCATTTGTTGGAAGGCGACGGCGGGGTTCAGCCCTTCCCACATGAACCCCACCAGGGCCGCGATGCCCAGCGTGAAGGCCACCGGCACGCCCAGGATGATGCCGCCCAGGAACACCATGATGATCAACAACAGGCCGAATTCCATGCGCCGCTACTCCAGGAAGGCGGCCTTGATGCCGCGCTGTTCAGGGCCTTCGCGGCGCAGGATATCGAGCAGCACCTGCTCGATGGAAAACAGCGTGATGAGGCCACCGCACACCATCAGCGGCACGAAGGTCCAACCCTGGCTGATGCCCAAAAGCGGGATGCGGAAATTCCACACCATCTCCACGAGCGTTTGCGAGTGGATCATCATGGCCAGGCCGAACAGGCCGACCGCGGTGTCGCAGCCGACCGCGATCCAGCGCTGCGCTGCCATCGGCAATGCCTCGCGGAAGCCGAGGACGGAGAGGTGGAAGCGTTCGCGCACACCCACCGCCGCGACGGGCAGTGCGATGCACAGGATGGACAGGGTGGCCGCGCGTTCCACCCAGGTCGGCGTGTCGTTCAGCACATAGCGGCCGAAGACCAGCCAACCCATCATTACGACCAGCCCGACCAATGCCGCGCCGGCCACCACGATCACCAGATGGCAGAACCAGTCGAG
>JAAFHD010000327.1 GCA_013298245.1 Alphaproteobacteria bacterium | reverse complement strand
TGCGAAGGTGGTCGCCGAAGGTGCTGGCGCCGCTGGCCTTGCCGCCGTGCTGGCCTTCCCCGAACGCTTCGCCGGCCGCGTGGTCGGCACGCCGATCTGCGGTGGCAATATCGATGCGCGGGCGCTGTCGAACGTGCTGCTGCGGCAATTGCTGCGCGATGGGCGCATCCTGCGCCTGCGCTTCGACATCCCCGACCGCCCCGGCGTGCTGGCCGATATCGCGCATCGCATTTCGGCCGCGGGCGGCAATGTGATCGAGGTGCAGCACCAGCAGCTCTTCGGCGCGCCCACCGTGCAAAGCACGGAACTGCATTTGATGATCGAAGTGCGCGACCAGGCGCAGGGCGAGGCCATCATCGCCGCGATGGTCGCGGCGGATTACATCGTCAAGCGCGGGTAAGCAGGCCCTCGCGCCGGAAGCTGAACATCTGGCCATTGCCCAGGATCAGGTGGTCGTGCAGCACGATGTCCAGCGTCTCGGCGGCGGTGCGGATGGCAGCCGTCATCTCGATATCCGCGCGGCTGGGCGTCGGGTCGCCGGATGGGTGGTTGTGCACCAGGATCAGGGCGGTCGCGTGCAGTTCGAGGGCGCGTTTCACCACTTCGCGCGGATAGACCGGCGTGTGGTTCACCGTGCCGCGGGATTGTGCCTCATCGGCGATCAGGCGGTTCTTGCTGTCCAGGAACAGCACGCGGAACTGTTCGATTTTCTCGCGTGACAGCGCGGCGTTCAGATAGGCGTTCAGCCGCTCCATGTTGTTCAGCACGGGCTGTTCGCGCACCTCCGCCTGCATCATGCGCAGGGCGGCGGCCTGCACCAGTTTGATGGCGGCGGCGTGGTTGACGCCGAGCTCGGGCTGGGCGGCCAGTTCCTCGGCGGGGGCGGCCAGGACGCGGGCGAAATCGCCGTATTGGTTGATGAGTTTCTTCGCCAGCGGCTTGGTGTCGCCCATGCGCTGGGCGGCGTAGAGCAGCATTTCCAGCAATTCGTAGTCAGCCAGGGCATCGGGGCCGCGTTCCACCAGCTTGTCACGCATGCGCTGGCGATGGCCGTGCGGGCCGGTCGTGGGGAAGGGCTGGCGCGGGACGGCTGGGCGGCTTTCATAGGCCTCGACCGGCGCGAAGGGGCGCGGCGGGGCGCCCCGGCGGACCGAGGTTTCGAAAGCGGGCGAGACTTCGGCGAAGCTTTGCCGCTCTTCGTTGAATTCCGCATGACGCGACCAGCCGTCTTGGCTGTATTCGGTTGCGTCCTGCAACTCTTCCGGGCGCATGAGCCGGGCTCCCACGATCCTGACGTGCAAATGACGATCTCGTCACATCCCGTCAACATGAACGGAAGGCGAACCGAAACGAAATCGGATTCTTCCCGATGGCCAATGGATTCACCCACCCTCCCCGACCACGCGGTTCTGCCCTATTGCGGCGCGAACCCCACTGATTGCCGGAGCCACCATGGCCAAGTTTCGCACCCTTGATGACCTGTCCCCGCGCGGCAAGCGCGTGCTGCTGCGCGCCGACCTGAACCTGCCGGTGCGCGATGGCCGCATCACTGACCTGACGCGCATCGAGCGCCTGGCGCCCACCATCCGCGAACTGGCCGCGGGCGGCGCGCGGGTGGTGGTGTGCAGCCATTTCGACCGCCCCAAGGGGCAGCGCGTGCCGGAGATGTCGCTGCGCCCGATGGCGGTAGCGCTGGGCGAAGTGCTGGGCCGCGCCGTGGCTTTCGTCGATGACTGCATGGGCGCGGAGGCTGAAGCCGCCGTCGCGCGCCTAGCCGATGGCGATGTGCTGGTGCTGGAAAACACCCGCTTCCACAAGTGCGAGGAAAAGAATGACCCCGCCATGTCGGCCGCCATGGCGAAGCTCGCGGATGTCTTCGTCAACGACGCCTTCTCCGCCGCGCACCGCGCGCATGCCAGCACCGAGGGCGTGGCGCGCCTGCTGCCCGCATACGCAGGCCGGCTGATGCAGGCGGAGTTGATCGCGCTGGACCGCGCGCTGGGCAACCCCGCGCGGCCGGTCGCGGCCATCGTGGGTGGTGCGAAGGTGTCGTCCAAGCTGGACCTGCTGGGCAACCTCTCGGCGCGCGTGGACGTGCTGGTGATCGGCGGCGCGATGGCCAACACCTTCCTGGCGGCACAGGGTGCCGCGGTCGGCAAATCCTTGCAGGAAGCCGAGATGCACGACACCGCGCGCGCCATCCTGGCCGGCGCCGCCGCGCGTGGCTGCGAGGTCGTGCTGCCGACAGACCTGGTCGCGGCCGAGGGCTTCGCCGCGCATTCACCCAACCGCGTTGTGCCCGCCATGGCCGTGCCGGATGGGATGATGGCGCTGGATGTCGGGCCGGCCAGTGTGGCGGCGGTGGTAGCCAAGCTGGCCACCTGCAAGACGCTGGTGTGGAACGGGCCGTTCGGTGCCTTTGAACTGGCGCCGTTTGATGCGGCAACCGTCGCGGTCGCGAAGGAAGTGGCGCGGTTGACGGAAGCGGGTTCGCTGGCCTCGATCGGCGGTGGCGGCGATACGGTCAGCGCGCTGCGCCATGCGGGTGTCGCGGAGCGCATGACCTATGTGTCGGCCGCCGGTGGTGCCTTCCTGGAATGGCTGGAGGGCAAGGAATTGCCTGGTGTGGCGGTGCTGACAGCGGCCTAGGCCGCGACGCGCGTACCCGGCGCGCGGCACATGAAATTCAGTGCCGCCGCCAGCGCGCCGACGATCACCATGACGGGCCAGAAGGCGTCGAAATTGCCGGTGGTCTGCAACAGCACGGCGCCGGCCGCGGCACCCAGAAATCCGCCGATCTGGTGCGAGAAGAAACACACGCCATACAGCGCGCCCAAATCCGCCACGCCGAAGCGGCGCGCGATCGCGGCCGAGGTCAGCGGCACGGTGCCGAGCCACACGAAACCCATCACGGCGGCGAAGATCATGGTGCCCCATTCGGTCGGCGTGCTCATGGCGAATAGCGCGATCGCCACGGTGCGCAGCACATAGATCGCGCCGAGCGCGGCCTCGGGCTTGATGCGCCCGGAGACCCAGCCGCAGAACCAGGAACCGGGGATGTTGAACAGCCCGATCAACATCAGCGCCGTCGCACCCAGCGCGGGTGGCAGGCCGCACAGCGCGATGTGCGAAGGCAAATGCGTGGTGAGAAACGCCAGCTGGAATCCGCAGGCGAAGAACCCGCCCGTCAGCAGCGCGAAATCGCGGTCCGCCAGCGAGCGCCGCGCCAATTCCGGCAGACCCGCCAGGCCCGCCGATGCGGGGCGCCCCGCCTGCGGCTTCCACTCGATCAGCCGCGCCATGGGGATGATGAGGAGTGCGGCGATGGCCAGCGTGCCCAACGCGCCGGCCGCACCCACCCAGCCGGTTGCGTGGTACACGACCGGCACCAGCGCGGCCTGCCCCAACGAACCGCCGGCGCTGGCGATGCCGATGAGTTCGCCGCGCTTTTCCGGCGGCGCGAGCCGCCCGATCGCGGCCAGCGCCATGCCGGTGCCGGCGCAGGCCACGCCCATGCCGGTGAACAGGCCGATGCCCAGGATGACGGTGAGGTTGTGCGGAAACAACGCGGGCAGCCCGCAGCCCACCAGGTAGAACACGCCGCCGAATGCCATCACGCGCCCCGCGCCGAGCCGGTCCGCGACGGAACCGCACACCGGTTGCGACAAGCCCCAGACCAGGTTGTGCATCGCCACCGCCAGGCCGAAGGCCCAGGGCGCCACGGCGTGCTCCGCCTGCATCGGCAGCAACAGCAAACCATATGTCTGGCGGATGCCCATCGCGAGCGAAGACGTCACCGCCGCGGCGAGGATGGCGATCCAGATCGCGCGGCGAAGATCCGTGTTCATGCGCCTAGAGTGGCGCGGTGCGGCGCGGTTCTACAACCGCGCCGCACGCGGGGCCGTCATGCGGCGCGGACCAGCCCGCCATCATCGGACAGAGCGCGCAGATGGTGGTCCGCGTCACCAAAAATGCTGTCATTCATCGTCAGGCGCTTGAAGTAATGGCCGCAGGCATACTCCATCGTCATGGCGATGCCGCCATGCAGCTGGATGCTCTGCTGCCCCACGAAACGCTGCGCGCGGCCGATCTGCACCTTCACCGCGGAGCCACCGCGACGACGTTCATCCGCGTCACTCTCACCCGCCGCCTGCACCGCGTAGAAGGACATGCTGCGCGCCTGTTCCAACGCCACCATCATGTCCGCCGCGCGATGCTGCAACGCCTGGAAAGACCCGATCGGGCGGCCGAATTGCTCGCGCGTCTTCATGTAGTCCAGCGTCATGTTGTGCGCGATGTCCATGCAGCCCACGGCCTCAAACGCCAGCGCTGCAATCGCCTCGGCGACCACCGCCTCGATCACCGCAAGCCCGCCT
>JAAFHD010000326.1 GCA_013298245.1 Alphaproteobacteria bacterium | reverse complement strand
TGCTGGCGGGCGGCAATTGCGCGAACTGCCCCGGCGTCAGCGCCGCGATACGCGCGGGCGGCCAGGCGCTGGTCGTGGCCACCGCCAGCCCGCCCATCGCGCGCGGCGCGATCGCGGCGAATTGCGCGGGCGATAGCGTGTCCAGCCCGGTCACGGCACCAAGCTGCGCGGCCGACAGCGCCGCGATGGCGCGCGGCTGCAAGCCGCTGACCGCGGCACCCGCCAGCTGCGCCGGCGTCAATCCGCCGGCCTGGCTGGCGGTCAGCGCGGCCAGGCGCGTGGGTGTGAGTGCTGCGAAGACATCGGGCGGGATGCCCGCCACGGCCACGCGCGGCAGGGCTGCGAATTGCGCCGGCGCTAGGCCCTCCAGCGCGGGCGCGCTGACGCCGGCCAATTGCACACCGCGCAGCCCCGAAAGCTGCGCCGGTGTCAGCGCGGCGAATTGCGGTGGCGTCAGCGCCGGCAGCGCCAGGCCGGGCATCGCGGCCGGCATGATAGCGCCAAGCTGCGCCGGCTGCATCGCCGCCAATGGCAGTGCTGCCACCTGCGCCGCGCCCAGTGCCGAGATTTGCGCCGGCGCCAGCGCGCCCCAATGCGCGGCCGGCATGCCCGCCACCTGTGCCGGCGTCAGCGCCGCGAGGCTGGTGCGCGGCAAGGCCGTGAATTGCGCCTGCGAGAACTCGGCCAGCAACGGCGGCGGCAGCGCGGCCAACACGCGCGGCCGCAGCGCTGCCATCTGCTGCGGGGACAGTGCCGCGCGCTGCTGCGGGGTCATGGCGAGCAGGTCCTCGGCGGCCAGGCCCGCGGTCGCGGCGGGCGACAGCGCGGCCAGCTGCGCTTCGTCCAGGGACGCAGCACTGACGGTTGCCAATGCCGCGACCTGGCCAGCGTTCAGCGCACCAACCTGGTCTGGGCGCAGCGCGTCCAGCTGCTGGGGCTGCAGGATGGCGGCCTGCGCCATGGATAGCGCCGCGAAAGCACTTGGCGAAACGCCGGCAAGCTGCCCACCCGGCAGCGCCGCCAGCGCAACCGGTTGGATGGCGCCGAGTTGCGTGCGCCCGAGCGCGCCGACCTGCGCTGCGGTCAGCGCCGCCACCGCATCCGGCCGCAGGTTGGCGAAGGCCTGGGCGGACAGCGCGGCCAATTGCGCGCCGCTGAGTGCTGCGGCTTGCTGCGGCGCCAGCGCGGCCATGCGCGTGGGCTGCAAGGCCGCCAGCTGGGCGGGGCGCAGGGCCGCGATCTGTGCGGTCCCCAAGGCCGCGAACTGCGGCGCGGACAGCGCGGAAAGCGCGCGCGGCGGGATCGCGCTGATCGCCTCCGGCGCGACCGCGGCGACCTGCGCCGGGCCCAATGCGCTGATATCGCGCGCCGTCAGCGCGGCCAAAGCGCCGGCCGGGAGGGCCGCGATCTGCGTGGGCGACAACAGCGCCAATGGCGGCACGGCAGGCGCGGATGTCGGGCCGATCTGCATGCGCGCGGCGATGCAAGTGGCGTGCCCGCCTACCGCGCGGCAAAAACGTCCGCAGTCCGGCAGGGTTTGCTGCCGGTGGGTGCCTGGGCGGTGGCTACTGCGCCGCCTGGGCCAAAATCCGCTCGCGCAGATCCTTCGGCCCGGATGCCCGGCCCTGCACCGTCTCGCCCAGGATATCGGCGAGCGTCAGCCCATCCAGGAACAGCCGGATATGGTCGCCCAGTTCGGCCCACAGGTCATGCGTGCGGCACTGCTGGCCGGCGGCGCAATTGGGCGTGCCGTCCTCGCAGCGGGTGGTGCGGATGTTTTCTTCAACCGCATCAACCACTTGGGCCATGGTGATGCTGTGCGCTTCCCGCGCCAGGCGGTATCCGCCGCCCGGCCCCCGCGCCGACAACACCAGCCCCGCCCGGCGCAACGGCCCGAACAGCTGTTCCAGATAGGCCAGCGAAATCATCTGCGATGCCGCGATTTCGGCCAATGATACCGGCGATGCCCGGCGGCCGGGGATGGTGGCCTGCACGCGCGCTTCCCGCGCGGCGAGTTCGACCATGGCCATGACCGCATAGCGGCCCCTGGTGGAAAGACGCATGTTAACCTGCCTCCTGGGCACTCAACCCGTTTTGGACCGCGGCATGCTGATTTTTCTGATCTGCCATGCGCCGGGCCGTGTGAATCCATTATGAAAGCTCGTTCAAACCGATTATGATCCGCCTCGTCGTGGGGAGGGACACCACCCGCGGCGCCCGCAACCGAAACGAATTTCGCTTTCTTTCAAAACCTTGCCTGACAGCAAGCTATGAACGGAACGGCCCAGGCGTCAACAACGCTTTACGTTTTGATCGGGAATTCTGCGTGAAGCCTCCGTAAGGGGGCACCCCCGAGGAACAGGGGACGCGGAAGGTGACCACCCGCACGCGGCGGCGCGCGGACCACGCAATGCAGCCCCGGCTGCGTTCTGGTTCAGCACCGCAGCCAAGATATGGATGCCAGGGCAAATGCCTGAAGTCATGTTCGCCGGGCCTGATGGCCGTCTCGAAGGCCGTTACCATCATGCCAAGCGGCCGAACGCGCCGGTGGCGCTGCTGCTGCACCCCCACCCGCTGCATGGCGGGACCATGAACAACCGGGTGATCCACAGCCTCTATGGCCGCTTCGAGGACATGGGCTTTTCCGTCCTGCGCTTCAATTTCCGCGGCGTGGGCAAGTCCCAGGGGCGGTATGACGGCGGCATCGGCGAAATCAGTGACGCCGCGGCGGCGCTGGACTTCCTGCAGACGATCAACCCGGCGGCCAGCATGCTGTGGGTCGCGGGCTATTCCTTCGGCGCCTATGTCGGCATGCAATTGTTGATGCGCCGGCCGGAAATGGGCGGCTTTGTGTGTATTTCCCCGCCGGCCAGCCATTATGATTTCGGCTTCCTGGCCCCCTGCCCTTGCAGCGGCATGATCATCCATGGCGAAGACGATGAACTCGTCCCCGTCGGCAGCGTCGGCAAGCTGGTGGAAAAGCTGAACACCCAGAAGGGTGTGAAGATCGACTACCGCACCATGAACGCGGCCGGCCATGTCTATACGCCCAAGCAGGTCGAAAGCGTCTCGGACATGGCGGTGGAGCACGTCAACAGCGTGATGAACCGCAGCCGGATGGCGCTGGCCGCCGATTGACGGTTCTTCTCACCGGCAGCGCCGGCTTTATCGGCTTTCACTTGGCACGGCGCCTGCTGCGCGAGGGTTTTCATGTTGTCGGCATCGACAACATGAACGCCTATTATGATGTGGCGCTGAAAGAGGCCCGGCACGCCATACTGGCCGCCGAGCCCCGCTTCGAAAGCCACGTCATGGACCTGGCCGATGCCGCCGGCCTGTCAGCCCTGGTCGCGCGCCACAAGCCCCGCCTGGTGCTGCATTTGGCAGCCCAGGCCGGCGTCCGTCACGCCCAGAAAGCGCCCGGCGATTATGTCAGCAGCAACATCACCGGCAGCTTCCACCTGCTGGAGGCTTGCCGCGCCCACCCGCCGGCGCATCTGATGCTGGCGTCGACCAGCTCCGTCTATGGCGCCAGCACCGCCCTGCCCTTCCGGGAGGACAACCCGGCCGATACCGCGCTGAACATCTACGCCGCCAGCAAGCGCGCCATGGAGGTCATGGCCCATAGCTACGCGCATCTGCACGGGCTGCCTGTCACGGTGTTCCGTTTCTTCACGGTCTATGGGCCCTGGGGCCGGCCGGACATGGCGCTGTTCAAATTCACCCAGAACATTCTCAAGGGCGAGCCGATCGCCATTCACAACCATGGCGACATGGCGCGTGATTTTACGTTTGTTGACGACCTGGTCGAAGCCATCCGGCGCCTGGCGGACCGCCCGCCCGTGGCCGGCGCCCCCATCGGCCCGCTGGACAGCCTCAGCCCCGGCGCGCCTTACCGCGTGGTGAATATTGGCCTGGGTCAGCCGGTGCAGTTGTTGGATTTCGTCGCCGCCATCGAAGCCTGCCTGGGCCGCACGGCCATCCGCGAATTGCGCCCCATCCAGCCCGGCGAATTGCCGCGCACCAACGCAAACCCAGCACTGCTTCAGGCGCTGACGGGCTTCCTGCCGGCGACGCCCATCGCGCAGGGCATCGCGGCCTTCGTGGATTGGTATCGGGCGTGTTATCGCCCGTAGCGCAGAACCACACTGCCCGGCGTGCCGGGTTGCTGGCGGATAGGCACGGCAGTGTCAGCACCCGGCTGCGTCGCCAGCCACGCGGCATAGACACCTTCCAGCACGCAGCCGATCCAGGCGCCCGCGGCGTCATGATGCGTGGTGACCATGGGTGCGGCCATATGCGTCAGCACCATCACCCGCGCCTGGTTGTCCAGTGCGACCTGCACAAAGCCCCAATCGGCTGCGGCCAGCACGTCGTTCATGCGG
>JAAFHD010000325.1 GCA_013298245.1 Alphaproteobacteria bacterium | reverse complement strand
CCACGCTCGGCCAGCCGGTGCTGGTGGAAAATCGCGGTGGCGCCAATGGCGCGCTGGGGCTGGCGGAGGTGGCGCGCGCCACGCCTGACGGCCATGTCTTCGGCCATGTAAACAACGCGACCATCGCGATCAATCCGCTGCTGGTGCGCAACCTGCCCTTCAATGCGGAGCGTGACTTCGCGCCCGTCGCGGCGGCAACCGTGGGCGGGTTGTTCTTCACCGTGCCGACGTCGCTGGGTGTGTCGAACGTCGCGGAATTCTTGGCACTTGTGCGCGCGCGGCCGGGGCAGATCTATTTCGGCTCGGCCGGGCCGGGGTCGATCACGCATCTGGCCTTCGAGCTGTTCAAGCGCGCGACGCGGGTGGAGATCGAACCCGTCCACTACCGCGGCAGCGCGCCGGCATTGCAGGACATGGTCGGCGGGCGCGTGCACTTCATGCTGGACGGGATCAACCTGTCCATGGGGCAGATCCAGGCCGGGCGCGTGCGCGCCATCGGCTTTCTGGGCGCGGAGCGGCACCGGTTGTTCCCGGACATCCCGACCGTGCGCGAACAGGGTTTTCCGGATGTGGTGGTGCCCGGCTGGCAGGGCTTCGTGGCGCCCGCCGCGACACCCGCGCCGGTGCTGGAGCGCCTGCAGGACGCCATCCGCGATGCATTGGCAGACCCCGCGATCGGCGACCTGTTCCGCACCCAGGGCATCATCACCGGCTTCCGCCCGCGCGCCGAGATGGCGGCGATGATCGAGGAGGAGCGCCGGCGCTGGCGGCCGATCATCACGGAGCTGAACATCAGCCTGGATTGACGGCCGCAGGGCCGGGCGCGTGTCTGGACACTCGCCGCACCACAAGCTATTGCCACCCACCGCCCGCGCCGTTGCAGTTTTTGCCCGCGGCTCTGGCGGCCGCAGGGGCGTAGCTCAATTGGCTAGAGCGCCGGTCTCCAAAACCGGAGGTTGGGGGTTCGAGACCCTCCGCCCCTGCCAGCTTTGAAGGCGCGTTGAGCAGAGAGAGGTTACCAGGCGGTGGCGAAGATCGATCCGGCGCAATTCGTGCGGGAGGTGCGGGCGGAAACGCAGCGCGTCACCTGGCCGTCCCGCCGTGAAACCCTGATCACCACGGGGCTTGTGCTCGCGCTGTCCTGTCTGGCTGCGGTGTTCTTCCTGATCGTGGACCAGCTGATCCAGCTGGCCATGAGCTACGTATTCGGAATCTGAGGGGGGCGCACGCCAGTGGCCGACAAGAAGTGGTATGTCGTGCATGTCTATTCGGGCTTCGAGAAGAAGATCGCTGAACAGATCAGGCACCAGGCCGCCCAGAAGGGCTTGGCTGACATGATCGAAGACATTCTGGTCCCGACCGAGAACGTCACCGAGGTCAAGCGCGGCCAGAAGACCGAGACGGAGCGCAAATTCTTCCCCGGCTACGTGCTGGTGAAGATGGAAATGACCGACGACACTTGGCACCTGGTGCGCGACACGCCGAAGGTGACGGGTTTCCTGGGTGCGAAGAACCGCCCATCCCCCATCACCGAGGCCGAGGCGCTGCGCATCGTCCAGCAGGTGACCGAAACCGCCGAGAAGCCGCGCCGCCCGGCGGTGGTCTTCGAAGTGGGCGAGCAGGTGCGCGTGACCGACGGGCCCTTCACCAGCTTCAACGGCAATGTCGAGGAAGTGGACGAGGAGAAGGGGCGGCTCAAGGTCAGTGTGTCGATCTTCGGGCGATCCACGCCAGTGGATCTGGAATACGCGCAGGTGGAGAAGGTCTGAACGGCGGCGGGGTGCCGGCCCTCGTGCTAGCGCAAGCCGCCGCGGTTGCTATGGCTTCTGGCGAGTTGGAGACGCTACCCCATGACCATCGCGGCTGAGGCGACGCCCAGCACCATCGACGCCGCCTTGCCATGGGGTGAGGCCCCGGATGCCGGCATCTGGACCGATATTCCGCAACGCCTGCTGAATCTGGTTGGGGAAGCCCCCGCGCGCCTCGGTGGCGATGGCAGGCTGCATGTCGGTGGAGTTTGCAAGGCCTGGGCGCATCTGGCGCGCATGCCGCTGCCGGCTGCCCTGGCCCGCCCCGGACCGTGCATGCTGCGCGCCGTGGTGCATGTGCGCGAAGGCGGGGCAGGGCTCTATCTGATGGATGCGTCCCATGCGAGCGCGCCGCGCCAGGTGCTGGTGCATGGCGCGGGGGTGCATGTCCTGGAACTGGACACCGAGCTTGCGCAGGCATCCGCGCAGATCGTTATCCGCTATCCGGGCGCCGAGGAGGGCATGGCGGATTTCGACGTGCTGCTGCTGCAATGGGCTCTGCGTCCACCCGGGCCCGCCCCGGCGCGGCAGGACACGCCAGCCCCCATCACGCTCACCGATGAGGAGCACCACCCAGCCATCCGCGCTGTGCCGCCCTGGCGCGGAGACGTGGCGGCAGGGTTTCTAGGCAACTGGGTCGGCACCCGCATACGCCAGAGCTTCAGTGAGCGCCTCGCGCCCATGCTGCCCGGCTTCTATGCCCCGCATCCCCCGGCTGCCAATGACGAATACTTCCAATGGACCGATATGCTGGAAGCGATCGACGCCGCGCAGGGGTCCTTCACCATGGTCGAGCTTGGCGCGGGCTTTGGCCGCTGGGTCGTTGACGCCTGGGGGGCGATCCGTCGCAAGGGTCTGGAGGCCATGCCGTTGCTGCTGGTCGCGGTGGAGGCCGAGCCGCAGCATTTCCAATGGCTACAGGAGCATTTTCGCAACAACGGGCTGGACCCCGCCCGGCACCGGCTGATCGAGGCTGCGGTGACCGGCGCGCCGGGCAGCGTGACCTTCTGTGCCGGCCATGCGGGTGCCTGGTATGGCCAAGCCATCGTGCCGCCCGACCATGGCGGCCAATCGGAATACCCACAGGCCCAGGTGATCGAGGTGCGGGCAGTGACGCTCGACCAGGTGCTGGACGGCATTGCGCATGTGGACCTGCTGGACATGGACATCCAGGGCGCGGAGCTGGATGTCTGCACCGCCAGCATGTCCACGATGCTGGCCAAGGTGCGCCGCGCCCATATCAGCACCCATGGCGAAGAGATCGAGGCAGCCTTGCGCCAAGTTTTCCGCGCGCATGGTTGGCGGAACCTGCATGATTATCCGCTGAACCGCACCAGTCAGACCGCCTATGGCCCGATCAGCTTTGGTGATGGCGTGCAGACCTGGATCAATCCGCGCCTGGGGTGAGGCAGTGCCTTCTCGACGCTGGAGAAGGTGTATGGTCTGTCCGATCTCGCGCGCTCACCCGCCTCGCGCCAGCGCGCGTGCCCAGCAGGCTTCGGTGTGGCCGGCGCGGTTGGCCAATAGGCCGTTGGTCTTCCCACGCTGGGCGGCGAGTGCTGCTTCAGCGGTGATGAGTTCGGCTGTGAGCCGGCCCATGGCTTCGTTCTGGATGGCATCGCGACGTGCGGCCAGGCTGCCAAGGGCATCCGACAGCAGAAGTGCTGCAATCCCTGCGCCAAGGAACAACACTGCAATGCACAGGCGCAGAGCGAGCGACATGAGGTTCTCCGGTTCTGGGACCGGGTCTATCGCGGCTGCGTAAACGGCAAGTTAGCGGGAATGGCGCGCCCGGGAAGATTCGAACTCCCAACCCCCAGATCCGTAGTCTGGTGCTCTATCCATTGAGCTACGGGCGCTTGCCGTGGACGCGCGAGATACCGGAGTGGCACCCCCCGCGCAACCCCTCAGGCGGAGAGTTTTTCCAACTCGCGCACGATCGCCTCGCCCATCACCGATGTGCCCACGCGCGCGCGGCCTGGTTGCATGATATCGGCGGTGCGGAAGCCCGAATTCAGCACGCGTTCGATGGCGGTTTCGATCAGCTTCGCGTCCTCCTCCATGCCGAAGGAGATGCGCAGCAGCATGGCCAGCGAGAGCATCTGCGCGCAGGGGTTGGCCACACCCTTGCCCGCGATATCGGGCGCCGAGCCATGGATCGGTTCGTACAGCGCATGGCGGCGGCCGTCGGCCTGCACGGCGCCCAGCGTGGCGGATGGCAGCATGCCGAGCGAGCCGGTCAGCGCGGCCGCCAGGTCCGACAACACATCGCCGAACAGGTTGGAGCCGAGGATCACGTCGAACTGCTTCGGGCGGCTGGCGAGCTGCATGGCGCAATTATCGGCGTACATGTTTTCCAGTTCCACATCGGCGTATTCCGCCTTGTGGACCTCGCCCACCACGGCCCGCCACAGGCGGCCGGACTGCATCACATTCGCCTTCTCGACGCTGGTGACCTTGTTGCGGCGGCCGCGGGCCAGGTCGAACGCCACGCGTGCGACGCGGGCGATTTCGTCTTCCGAATAGACCTCGGTGTCGATGCCGACGCGCTTGCCATTGGCGTCCAGATGAATGCCGCGGGGTTCGCCGAAATAAATGCCGCCCGTGCTCTCACGGACGATCA
>JAAFHD010000324.1 GCA_013298245.1 Alphaproteobacteria bacterium | reverse complement strand
ACGCCGAGGACATTCCCGAACCCGACCAGCTGAAAAAAGCCGTCGCGATGTTCAAGCGCAGCCCGCAGACCGTGGGCTGCATCCAGGCGCGGCTGAACTATTTCAACCGGCGCGAAAACTTCCTGACGCGCATGTTCACGCTGGAATACAGCAACTGGTTCGACTACCTGCTGCCTGGCCTGCATGCGCTGAAAATCCCCATTCCGCTGGGCGGCACGTCCAACCATTTCCGCACGAGCGTGCTGAAGGAACTGGGTGCGTGGGACCCGTACAACGTCACCGAAGACGCTGACCTTGGCGTGCGCATGACGCAGCAGGGCTACAGCGTGGCGGTGATGAACAGCACCACCTTTGAAGAAGCCAATGGTGTGTGGCGCAGCTGGATCAACCAGCGCAGCCGCTGGATCAAGGGCTATATGCAGACCTGGCTGGTGCATATGCGCCACCCCATCAGGCTGTATCGCAACCTGGGTGGTGCCGGCTTCTGGGGCTTCCATTTCTTCATCGGCTTCCCCGTGCTGACGGCGCTGTTGAACCCGGTGCTGTGGTTCACCACCGCCATCGGGTTGATCTTCGGGCAGGGGTTGGTCTCGCCATACTTCCCGGAACCGATCATCTGGTTCGCGCTGTTCAACCTGGTCGTCGGCAATGCGATGTATGTCTACATGACCATGGTGGCGGCGGCGAAACGCGGCTGGTTCAGCCTGATGCCCTGGGCGCTGCTGGCGCCGGTCTATTGGGTGATGCACTCGGTCGCGGCGTACAAGGCGCTGTACCAGCTGATCGTGAAGCCGCATTTCTGGGAAAAGACGCAGCACGGCACCAGCAAGGTCACGCAATCGACCATCGCGAATATCCAAAGCCAGAACAGCCTGACTGACCTGCAAAAACAGGCCGCCCAATGAACACCGCCGCCGCCGCCGAAGCCCGCCACGCCGCATACGTGACCAATCGTGGCGCGCTGTTATCGGCCGGCATGGGCGGCGTGTGCTTCATCATTTTCATGTTGGTGGCCGACCGCCTGTTCGCCAGCGGCTGGCTGCTGCCGCAGCTGGAAACCCTGTGGGAACCGCGCGCCATCGCGGCCGAGGCCGCGCACCAGCTGCTGCCGGAATTCCTGCTGGTGGTGCTGCGGCTGATCCCCGGCAGTGGGCCGGCCACCTTGCTGCTGGTCACGCTGATCACGGCCTCCATTGGCATGGCGGTGCTGCATTGGCGGCTGCGCGGGCGCGGCTGGTCCTTCATTGGCGCCACACTGGCGGTGCTGGCGATCGCGGCCAATCCGGTCATGCTGATCATGGCCACCACGGGTTCCACGCTGCTGATCACCGCGGCGCTGGTGTGGATGGTCGCGGTGTCCTTCGACCGCGCGGCGCGGGTGGGGGATGCGCAATCGCTGATCTCCATCGGCCTGGCGCTGGCGGGGCTGGTGCTGACCACGCCGGCGGCGCTGTACATCGTCATTCCCTTGCTGTGCGTGCTGCCGGTGGGGCTGCGCGAAGCACGCGACATCCCATCCGCCATTGCGCTTTTCCTGCTGACCATCTTCCCCACCTTGGTGGCCATCGCGGGTATCGCCGTCGCGGCCTCCACCCTGGGCGAACCCGCAGGCGCCGCATTGCAGCGCTGGTTCGCGCCCATGCACGGCGTGGATGCGCTGGTGAACACGCCCTGGCACGCCGCACAGGGCGGTATCTTCTTCGAAAGCTTCTTCACCCTGGCGATGTGGTCGCTGATGGCGGTGCCGATCGGCGTCATGCCCTTCGTGCATGCGCTGTTCGGCCGGGCGGAGCAGGAAAGCCTGGCCGTCGCCTTCCTGGTGCTGTTCACCGCACCCTTGGCGGGCGCCTTGGCCACGCTGCAATGGCACATGCAGGAGCCCATCTGGGCGATGGGTGTCGCGATGGCCTTCGCGGCGGCCTGGCTGGGTGCGCGCGTGCTGTCGGGCTGGGAGCGCGTGGTGGTGCTGGCGCTGCTGGTGCTGGGCTGTGTGCTGGCCTGGCAGCCCGATTGGATGTGGGCGGAATCGCTGACGCGCGAATGGTGGTCAGCGCTGTCCGGTCAGCCCTTGCCGCCGCCGCCCTCGGGGCCGGAAACCATCCCGTTCACAACAGCGAACCCACCAAACACGATGCGGATGCCACGACCATGACGGTGAAGGTCAGCATCATTCCCATCTGACGAAAGATCAGTTTTTCCGGCTCCTGCGAAATGCCGAAGGCGTGCAGTGCGCGGCCCACCACCAGGGCCGCGCCCAGCAGATGCACCAGCCAAACCGCCGCGCCTTGCCATTCCGCCAGCGCGATCAGCAGCAGGCACAGCGGCGCGGTTTCCACGAAATTCCCATGCGCGCGGATCGCGCGTTGCATCAGCTTGTCCTGGCTATCGCCAAAGGCCAGGCGCAAGCGCCCGCGTTGGCGGATGACCAGGATGGTCAGCGCGAAGGCCATCAGGCCCAGCAGCCCGGCATAGATGGGTGTTGCGTGCATCAGGGTTCCTCCAGGAAGGGTTCGATCAGCGCCAGGAAACCATGCGGGTCATCGGCATGGACCCAATGGCCGGTGTCCAGCTCGGCGTGTTGGATGGCGGGGAACAGCGTGCGCATCACGCCCATATGGCCGGGCTGGATATAGTCGCTGCGGCGGCCGCGGATGGCCAGCACCGGGCCTGTATAGGTGGCGAAACCGGGGGGCGCGAAATCCTCGATGGCGTCCATGCCGGCGGCGATGTCGACCAGGCCGATGCGCCAGCGCGGCGGGCCATCACCAAAGACCAGGTTCTGCACCAGGAAGGCGCGGATGCCCTCCTCAGGCACTGCCGGCAGCAGCGCTGCCATGGCGTCGCGCCGCGTCATGCCGGCGGGCAATTCCATGCGCGTCATCGCCTCCACATAGGCACGCGACGGCGCCGCGTAGCGAATGGGCGCGATATCCGCGACCACCAGGCGCGAGACCAGTTCGGGCCGCGTCAGCGCCAGCATCATGGCCGTCTTGCCGCCCATGGAATGGCCCAGCACCGCGGCGCGCGCGATGCCGGCCGCGCCCAGGGTTTCCGCCACATCTGCCGCCATCGCCGAATACGCCATGCCGGGCGCATGCGCTGACGCACCATGGTTGCGCGCATCCATCGCCAGCACCTGGTGCCGCAGCCCCAGGCGCTTGGCGATACCGCCCCAATTCTGCGCCGAGCCCATCAGCCCATGCAGCATCACCAGGGGCGCGCCGGCGCCGGTTTCGATCACGTTCAGCTTCATCCGCGCGCCACCATCATACTCACCCGCGTGCTGCCATCATACTCACCCGCGTGCTGCCATCACGACACTCGCCATGATGCAAATCCCGCCCAGGATGATGTCCCAGCCCAGCGGTTCGTCCAACCACACCCAGGCCAGCGCCAGGCCCAGCACCGGCACCAGCAGGAAGCCCACGCTGGCGACGACGGCGTTCAACCGCCGCCCGCTTTCGATCACCGCCCAGGTGCCAAGGGGTGCTGCCACCAGCCCCACAAAGGCCGCCTGCCAGAAGGCGCCTGGCCCGATGCCGCCCTGGGGTTCGCGCAGCATCGCGGCGATCGCCAGCAGCACCGCCGCCAGACCGAAGGACCAGGGCAATAGTTGCACCACGGGCGTCACGGGCGGCCAGCGCCGCACCACCACGATCGCGATGCTCCATGACAGCGCGGAGCCGAGCAGGAACACATGCCCCAGCAGCGCGCCAGGCGCGTTCCAGTCGAAGGCCCAGGGGCCGGTCATGATGATGACGCCCAGGGTTGCCACCGCCGTGGCACCCCAGCGCATCGGGCTGATCTGTTCGGCCAGCAGCAGCATCGACAGCGGGATCAGCCACATCAGCGTGACATTGGACAGGATCGCGGTGCGCCCGGCGCCCACCAGCGGCAAGGCCAAATGCGCCAGCAGGAAAAACCCCGCCAGTTGCAGCGAACCGACGATGGCGATGGTCGGCCAATCCGCGCGCGAGGGCCATCGCAAGCGCCGCATCAGCGCCAGCACCACCAGCGCTGAACACATCGCCAAACCGGCGCGCGATGTCGCCAGCCACACCGGCGTCGCATCGCGCAGCGCGTGCTTCGACACCGGCCAGACACCACCGAACAGCGTCACCGCCAACAGCAGCAGGCGAAGCCCTTTTGCCTGTTCGGAAATCACCCGACCGTCAGCATGATCTTGCCCACATGCGTGCTGCTTTCCATCAGCGCATGCGCGGCGGCCGCTTGTTCCAGCGGCATCACCGAATGGATCACCGGCGCGCACCGCCCGGCATCCAGCAAGGGCCAGACCTTCGCCTGCAATTGCGCCGCCAGCTGCGCCTTCTGCGCCGTGGTGCGCGGGCGCATGGTGCTGCCGGTGACCGTCAAGCGCTTGATCATGATCGGGCGCAGGTCAGCGTTTTCCGCCAGGTGCCCGCCCAGGAAGGCGATGATC
>JAAFHD010000323.1 GCA_013298245.1 Alphaproteobacteria bacterium | reverse complement strand
GCTGCCGTCATCCTCCCGGTGGATGACGCTGCGTTCGAAGCGATAATCGCCACCAGACCCGGCCGCGGGGCTTGGCGCCGGCAGGTCCAGAACAGTGCAGAGTTCCGTCAGGAAAGCCGCGTAGTTCGCGCGTTCGGCGCCGCCGCTATCCGCCCAGCGTGCGATCAATGCGTCCAGTGCGGCGTGATGCTTCGCTTGGGGTTCGGTCATGCAGCCGTGATTGCAGCACATGACGGCGCAACAAGGCCATGCCCCATTGCGTGCATGGGCTTGCCGCTACTCCGCCGCCGCCCTGGCCCGCATCACCATCAGCCGCAGCGTATCCGCGTCCATATCCGCTTCATCGCCATCCGCATCCTGCCAGGCCACGGCCCGCCCGCCGCGCTGCAACGTCATGCCAGCCCCCAGCGTCGCGAACACCCCGCCTTTGGCCACCAGCGGCGCCAGGTCCGCCACACCTTCCACACCATCGGCAAAGCGCAGGCGCACGGCCGGGCCGGGCAGCATGGTCAGGGTCACGATGCGCGCGAGTTCCATCAATCCAGCCTCCCCGGTTTCTGCCCCTGCCGGCAACGCACACAGGCCAGCGCCAGGGCTTCGCGCCGGGCCGCGGCCCATTCCAGCAACGCCCGGCGCGATGCCGGCGGCCGGTCACCCGCGATGATCCGCAAATCGGCGATCACCACAAGCATTTCCGCGTCCCTGATCACCGCGTGAAAATGCGCGGGTTCGTGGTCCGAATGGTAAAGGCGAATGGCCATTCCATCGACGATCGCGACCATCGGGATGCTCTTGGGCTCAACCTGTCGTCGCAGCGCCACATTGAACCGATGCGAGTGCAGCATAGGCGCCAGCCAGGACAAGGCCCTGGCGGCCTCGTCGCGTTGCGTCCTGCCATCACGTGGCTGTTCAAGGCAGCGGTGATCCGCCGTGACCATCCGCTGGCGCGGCCTCGAAGCCGTAGGGTGCGCCACCCTCAAATGGGTGGACGGGTTCAACCATGGCCGATTGCTTGAACCCATCGGCCATTTGCCACCGACCGAAGCCGAGGCAGGCTACGACACAGCACACGACCGGCAGCGACACGCAAAACAAACCGCCTCCGGGAGACCCTGGGCGGTTCAAGTTTTTCGTCCGCGAGTCCAGTCACCTCTCGGCTGCGGAACCGACCCGCATCGTTAATGCTGGCCTCGCCGCAGGGTGGTGGACGGCGTCTCCCCGAATTCCGCGCGATAGGTGGCGGCGAAGCGCCCCAGTTCCCAGAACCCGCAATCCATGGCCACGCGCGATACCGTCGTCTCGCCATGGACCGCCCGCAGCAGGGCCGACCTGCTCCGCAACAGCTTGCGGCGGCGCAGATAGTCGCGGGCGGAACAGCCGAAGGCTTCCTTGCACACCACCTGCAGGCGCCGCTGCGAGATGCCCATCTCCACGCACAGGGCGGTCAGGCTGACCGGGCACTCGCTGCCGCCTTCGCACATGTCTTCAAGCCGGCGCAACAACGCGCTATGCCGGGAAACGCCGCGGCTGGGCAGCGACACGGCCTTGTCCAGGCAATCCAGCAAGGTCTCGATGATGACGTCCCGCAAGGCCTCGCGGGCGCGGTGGCCCAGCGTGGCACCACCATCGGACAAAGCGAGCGCGGACGCCGCCCGGTGCACCGCGCGCAGACGCGCCAGGCGGCCGGGCTTGGGGCGCACCAGGAAGCCACCACGCGCCTCGGCGGCATCGCCCCACAGGATGGAGGTTGCGTCGTGCCAGGCCTGCGGCGACAGCGCGACCGTTCCCCATGCGCCGGGCTGCGCGATGAAATGCGCGTCCCGCCCAGGGTGGTGGGCGCGGATTGTGTCGGGGCGCAGTTCCTGGCCGTCCCATCGTTCGGTCGCGCGGTCTTCGGGGCCGAAGCGAAACACCGGCGCGGGCGGGATGAACACAACCCCGGCACGCTCCTGGTTGATGTCGGCTTCCTGCAGCGTCAGCCCATCCATCGCGATCCGCACCTGGGAGGCGCGGAACGCGCCGAGCGCCAGCACGGCGATCTTCGCGACGGTTTTGTTGGCGTCCGCGTAGTGGTCCCCATCACGGATATCGGAATGGTCGACGGTCATTGACTGCATTCTGGGCGCGTTAGCATGGACACTCGCGGCCGCACAGACCCGAATCTCGAATTTTCTCGTCGAATTGTAGTAAAAACCATCGACAAAGCGCGGAATTCGATGTCTGGATCTTGAAAATTTCCAATGAAAAAAAACATCCCCCACCCCCCCCGGAACGTCGCATATCGCATAGCCGAGGCGCCTGGCATGCGGTTCAATCGCTGACGCGCGAGGTGTAAAAAATGCAGATATTTCCTCATTAACTCAAGCCCGGCGCATCGCGGTCACGGGCGCGTCCGAGCACAGATGCACCCAGTCCCGACCGCGGCAGCACGGCCCTAGCGCCATTCTTCGGCTCAAGATTTCATTGTCTGCACAACACAGAATAACATCATCTGTATTTTCGATTACATTCACAAACAGCCAAATCTCGGACACGGATGGTCAGTTCGACTTTTTTTAACATGCAGATAGCGCGCGGCACGCCACCGCCTGCTCGCGTTCATTGGGTCCAGGTTTCAGCGCCGCCCCCGCACCTCAACCCACAGCCTCACACAGCTTTCACCCCAATGGAGCAACCCATGTATCGCCTTGCCTTGCTTGCCACCCTCGCCGCCCTGCCAGCCCTGGCCCAGCAGCCGCCGCGCCCAGCCGGCCCGGCGCCGGCGCCCGCGGCTGCACCCGCCCCGCAACCCGCGCCCCCCGCCACCACGCCAGACCGCACCACCGCCACCTTCGGCGACTGGGTCCTGCGCTGCGAACCCCGCGCCGAGGCACCGCCAACCCGGCAATGCGAACTCAACCAGACCCTGCAGGACCAGCGCGGCCAGATGCTGGCGCAATTCGCCATCGGCCGGGCGCAGCCCGGGGCGGTGCTGCGCTTCATCGCGCTGCTGCCGGTGAACGTGACGGCGGGCGCCCCCTTCCGCCTGCTGCCGCAGGAAGGCCAGCCGGGCATCGACGTGACATTGCGCGCCTGCACCCAGCGCGGCTGCATGGCGGATGCCGAGCTGGACCAGGCCGCGCTGGCCCGCTTGCGTGACCGCGAAGGCCCCGCCCGCCTCGAAATCCGTGACGCGACGGGCCAGGTGGCGGGCTTCCCGGTCTCGCTCCGCGGCCTGCCCGCGGCACTCGGGGCATTGGCGGCGCAGTAACCAACGCACCGCGCATGAAAAAGGGCCGCGACACGATGTGCCGCGGCCCCATCGGCATCGACCCCTTGCGGGGCCGGCCGTGTCATCACCAGCGCCAGCGCAGCCCGGCGTTGAAGGCGTTGGAGCGGATATTGTCCCGCAGCTCCGCCTGGTAGCTCGCAACCACGCTCAGGTTGTTCGTGACCGACAGCGCGGCCCCGGCACCCAGCACCAGGCCATTGCGCCCGATGGCGCCGGACCGCGTCACCAGACGCGCCGCCGTGTTGCCGTTGAAGCCCGCGGTCGTGACCGCCGCGTTCTCCCCCAGCTCCCGCGAATAGGCCAGGTCCAGGTGCGGCGTCAGCACAACCGCACCCGACAGCGGCACCGAGGCCGAGACGCGCGCACCCACCAGGGCACGGGTCGAGCTGAAGCTGCCGCTGGCGATGCGCATCGCCAGCGCACCGCCCGTCTCATCCGTGCCGCCCTGCGTCACGGTCGCGTGCTGCAGCCCGACATAGGGCGTCAGCCGTACCGCGCCGGCCTGGAAGTTGTGCCCGGCCTGCACCTGCGCCGTCACCAGCAGCCCGCCAACCTTGCCGGCCGAGGTGGTGCCCAGCAGGCCCAGGCTGCGGCGCTGTGATGTCTCGTTGAAGCCCATCGCCAGCGCGCCATCGATGAAGCTGGCCCCGTGGTTCCAGCTGCCATAGACCATGGCGCCACCGCTGCGCACATCGGTCCGCCCGCCCGCCGTGTAGCTGCTGCTGCGGCCATCGCCGAAGAATGCGCTGGCGCCCAGCACCAGCCCCGCACCCACCCGCACATCAACGCCCGCGGCACCGCCGGTGACGTTGCTGGTGTGCCCGGCTTGCGCGGCCGAACCCACGCGCCCGTTCTGCCCGAAGGCGGTGAACCAGGCATTGCCACGCCCGCCCAGGATGGCGGCGCTGTCGGTGCCGCCGTCACGCCGACCGCGCAATTGCGCCATCGCCGTATCGCTCGCCATGCGGCCCAGATTGGCCGCGACCATCAGGCCATCGCCGTAACCGACAGGGTCCATCTGGGTCATGGTCGCCGCGATCTGCGTTGGGTTCAGGCGGTAGAAGCGGTCCAGCGCCGTGGTGGTGCCGGCATTCAGGCGCATGCCTGGCGTGCCGCGCAGCGCATCCAGCGCGCCACCCACCGCCGCCTGGCCAGGCCGGAGCGAAACGCCCGTGCCCGC
>JAAFHD010000322.1 GCA_013298245.1 Alphaproteobacteria bacterium | reverse complement strand
CAGCGAATGCGCGGATACGACCCGGCACTGCGCCAGGCTGACCGGGAAACCCGCCCCGTTCATGTGTTCGATGAAGCGTTCGGCCGGTTCGAAGGCCAGCAGATCGGCGCGCGCCAGCGCCTTGCCTGATCGTGGCATGCCGTGGCGCGCCACCCAGCTTTCGGCGGCGTAGAGATGCGCGCGCATCTCGCCCACCAGCTTGCCGATCAGCTCAGGCTCGGTGGGGCGGATGTGGCGGATGGCGATGTCCGCTTCCCGCCGGCGCAGATCGCTGATGGAATCGGTGGCGACGATCGCGATGGTGATCTGCGGCGCCTCCGCGCGGATGCGCGCGACAATGGCTGGCAGCAGCATGGCGGAGACTGCGTCAGTCGCCGAGATGCAGATGCGCCCGCTGACCTGCTGGGACTTGCCGACAGCGGCAAGGGTCAGCGCATCGGCCGCACTCGCCATGCCGCGCGCGTGTTCCAGCAGACCAAGGCCGGTGCTGGTGATGACAAGACCGCGCCCCACACGTTCGAACAGCGCGGCACCGAGTGCTGATTCCAGTGCTGCCACCTGGCGCGACAATGTCGGCTGCGCGAGCCCCAGCTTGCGCGCGGCCGCCGAAAGCGAGCCTGCTTCGGCGGTGGCGCAGAAGGCGCGCACCAGGTTCCAGTCAATCTGATCCATGCGGATTTCTATGGATGATATCCAGATAGCGTCAATTCCATCCAGAATCGCATGTGCTATCGCACCATGATCAAGGAGCCCCGCCACATGGATGACGCACGATTCTGGGACCGCATCGCGCGAAGATACGCGCGCGATTCCATCAAGGACATCGCGGGCTATGAGCGCACGCTGGACCGCAGCATCGCCCTGCTGCGGCCTGCCGATACGGTTCTGGAAATCGGCTGCGGCACGGGCACCACGGCGCTGCGGATCGCACCCCATGTTGCGCGACTGACCGGCAGCGACATCTCGGCCGAGATGATCGCCATCGCGCGTGAGAAGGGCCAAGCCTGCCCCAACACCAGTTTCACCACCGAAGTACCCGATGCGCCCGGCGCGTTCGATGCGGTGCTGGCCTTCAACCTGCTGCACCTGGTCCGCGACCGCGCGGCCTGCCTGCGCCAGGTGCAGCATGTGCTGAAGCCGGGCGGGTTGTTCATTTCCAAGACGCCCTGCCTGTCGGAGATGAACCCGCTGCTGCGCATCGCGGTGCCGCCGATGCAGTGGCTGGGCAAGGCGCCGCATGTGGCGTTCTTTTCAGCCGCCATGCTGGAGGCGGAGATCACCGCGGCCGGCTTCACCCTCATCGAGCGTGCGCGCCATGGCTCGGGGCGGCGGGACGCACGCGTCTTTCTGGTCGCCGCGCGGCCGGGGTAGTGGAGCGCCCGGGGGAGAGCGTGAGCAGAAAAATATTCAATGATATTAATGCCGTGCCAGTGACCATGCCCCCACATTCGTTCCGCTTATTCACCCATTCTAGCGATATCCAACCGACTGATTTTGCACTATCGTGCCCACGTTATCACAATATCGTGAGCACAAGAGGAATGCCCCCATGTCCGGCCAATGGGACCCCGGCGACACCCATCAGGATACCACCACAATATCTTGGTGGGACCGGATCAAGAGCGCCTTCGCGGGCATCCTGGTCGGGCTGCTGCTGATCCCCGTCTCCTCCGTGCTGTTGTTCTGGAACGAAGGGCGCGCGGTGCAGACGGCGCGGTCATTGTCCGAAGGTGCTGGCCTGGTCGCGGCTGCGCCCGGTGATCGTGTGGATGCCGCGCTGGAAGGCCGGCTTGTGCATGTGACCGGCACGCTGTCCGCCACCGGCACGCTGCGCGACGCGGAATATCCGGTCAGTGCGGAGAACGCGCTGCGGCTGATCCGCCAGGTGGAAATGTACCAGTGGCGCGAGGAGACGCGCAGCGAAACGCGCTCGCGCCTCGGTGGTGGGCAGGAGACGGTGACGACCTATCACTACAGCCGCGCCTGGTCGTCTGCGGCGATCGACAGCAGCCGTTTCCGCCAGCCTGATGGCCACCAGAACCCGCCCATGCGGGTCGCCGCGCGCGAGGTGGTGGCCAGCAATGCGCGGCTTGGCGCACATGCCATCGCGGAGGCGCAATTGCGCGGCTTCGGCACCCCGCGTGACATCATGCCCCCGCCCGCCACCACCGCGCGCCCCGGCCAGCAGGTGGCGGATGGCCGCATCTACCTGGGCAATGACCCGACGGCGCCGCGCGTGGGCGATACGCGCATCAGCTTTGCCGTGGTGGAGGCCGGCCCGGCCAGCATCATCGCGCGCCAGGTGGGGCAGGGCTTCGAAGCCTATCAGACCCGCGCGGGCGATCGGATCTTGATGCTGCGCGGCCAACGCGCAACGGCCGCGGAGATGTTCAACCAGGCGCAACAGGACAACAGCATCCTGACCTGGGTGCTGCGCCTGGTCGGCGCTGTGCTGATGTTCCTGGGCTTCGCGATGATCCTGCGGCCGCTGGTGGTGCTGGCGGATGTGGTGCCGATCTTTGGCAGTATCGTGGGGGCTGGCACCGGCATCATCGCGGCGCTGTTGACCTTCGTGCTGGCGCCGGTGGTGATTGCGGTGGCGTGGTTCTGGTATCGGCCGGTGGTTGCGATCGCGGTGCTCGCGGTGGGGGCGGTGGGGGCGTTTGGCTTCGGCTGGCTGGCGCGGCGGCGCAGGCGGCCCGTGGCTGCCTGAGGCAGGGCGCCGTCCTGGCGCCCTGTGCCGCGGTTCAGCTGAAGAGATCGACGCCGTTGAGGGGGTTGGCGACGTTGGTCCACAAGGTGAGGCCGCCTGCATCCGGATCGCGGCCGCGTGCGACGTCATCGAGCGAACGCACGATGAAGGCCTCGAGGTCGGCGCCAAAGAGCAGGTTCGTGTCCTGCTCATGCCGTTCAAATGCCTCTGGGCTTGTGCCCGCCCCTCATTGCCATTCGGTAGAGTCGCCGTGAGAAATGTCGCACCACACGCAAACGGGGCGCGCAGGTCACCCCGCGCGCCCCACCGGCTTTCCCCATCCGGCTTTTGTGCGGGGCGCCACCCGGCGCCCCGCGATACTTCAGAACACGAAGTCCGATGCCATCAGCGGCGCCGTCACCCCATAGAGGATGATCTGGTCGGCGCCGTGCTGCACCAGCGTCTTGTCCGAGAAGGTGGTGATGTTCAGCTGGCCCATATTGGTGATGCCGCTGCCGGCGAAGTGGATCTTGTCCCCTTCGGCGCGGCTGAAATCGGCCACTTCCACGGTGCCCCAATGCGGCTGGTCGAACCAGAAATCATCCGCACCGGCATAGCCATACATCACGCCGCCCTCGGGCCCGACCTTAAATACATCATCATGGTTGGAACCCCAGAAGGTGGTGTAGCCACCACCCGCATTCAGCGTGGACCCGGCGGTGGAATTCGCCACCAGGTGCCCGCCCGTGCCGGAACCATTCAACGTGGTGGCACTGCCCGAGAGATAGGCGACTTCGATATTGTCACCCACCGTCCAGCCATTCACGGCCACCCAGGCGGTGTCATAGCCCTCGTTCTGCGCTTCCCATGCGCGGTCACCCAGGTTCTTGATGACGAAGTGGTCGTTGCCCGCCCCGCCATACATCGTGGTCGCACCACCACCGGCGTAGAAGATGTCGTTGCCGCCACCACCCACGAAGGTGTCCGTGCCACCCTGGCCCCAGAAGACGTTGTCACCCAGCTGCGCGGTGATCGTGGAGCCTGACGTGTTCGCCACCACCTGCGCACCGGAAGTCCCGATATTCACCGAGGTCGCGCTGCCGATCAGCCGCACGATTTCCACGTTGTTCGCCACCGTCCAACCATTGACGCTGACCCATGCGGTGTCGGTGCCTTCGCCGGCCAGTTCCACCACCACATCGCCCGCATTGTTCACGACGAACTGGTCGTTCCCCGCCTGGCCGATCATCGTCGTGGTGCCGGTGCCGGAGCGGATGATGTCATCCCCAGCACCACCGTTCAGGATTTCCCCGTTATTGTCGCTGCCCCAGATTTCGTCGTTGCCACCTTCGGCATCGATGTAGGAGGTGCGCGCCGCATTCGCGACGATCACATTGTCCAGCGCATTGCCCTTGATGTTGGCCGCGGTGCCGACCAGGCGCGCGGTTTCCACTTCCGGCGACATGATCCAGCCATCGACCGAAACCCAGGCTGAGTCATTCCCGCCACCGACACGCTCGACAATCATGTCGGCGGCCGAGTTGATCTGGAAACCATCATGCCCATTGGTGCCGAACAGCACCGCACCGGGGGCGGCCGCCACATCGGTCAGCCGCAGGTTCTGGTCGGTGAAGCTGACCCACTGGATGCCCGACAGGTGCTGTTCACCGGCCGGCGTCATCAGCACGTAGTTGCCGCTGCCCTTGTTGACCACGGTCACCTGCGCGGCCGTGTAGTCGAGCTGCACCACGTTGTTGCCACCACAGCCCACC
>JAAFHD010000321.1 GCA_013298245.1 Alphaproteobacteria bacterium | reverse complement strand
CTCTGTCGAAATCTTCGATGCCGGCACGCTGGCGCACACCGCCACGCACCCCTTCGGCTTCATGCCCGGCAGCCTGACCACGATGGAATTCCATGGCGGTTCGTGGTGGGCCGTCTGGGCCAACTATTCCCGTGTGTTCGGCCGCAGCCAACGCCCCTATGGCAACACGCATTGGACGCATCTGACGCGGCTTGGCCCGGATATGCGCCAGACGGGCGGCTGGTCCTTCCCCGCCGATGTGCTGACGCGCGCGGAGCCGATGAGTATCTCGGGCGCGTCCTGGGGGCCGGGGTTGCCCGGGCATTCGGGGCCACTGCTGTGGTGCACGGGGCATGACCACAAGGAGGTCTATGCGCTGCGCATCCCGCGCATGGGCCTGCGGTTGGAACGGGTCGCGACGATCGCGATCGAAGCCGAGGGCCAGGCGATTGCGTGGGACACATCGGACCCCACGCTGCTGTGGCAGATTGTTCGCAGCAGGCGGGAGGTGGTGGCGATGCGGCTGGTGGTGTGATCACACCAGCCGCGGCGCGGCCGCGTCATGATGCGACTTCGGCGAAGGCGCGGATCGTCATGGCAGCGGCACCCACGGCCTTGATCGGGACAGCGAAAAAGCGAAAGCCGTCGTTCGGCAACAGGTGCAGGTCGCGCAGGTTTTCCACGATCAAGATGTCGCGCTTCAGCAGCACCGAATGCGCGGGGCGCGACGGGTCGGCGCGGCTGTCCACGTTGAATGCGTCCACGCCCAGAAGTGCGGCGCCACGCGCGACCAGCGCATCGATCACATCCCGGCCCAGGAAGGGATATCTCTCGTAGGTGTCGGTGCCCCAGTGCCGGTCCCATCCGAAGCGGACCAGGACAGCCTTGCCCTTGATGTCATCGGGCAGGGCCAGGTGCTGCAGGCCGAGTTGCTGGCCAGGTGCCACCGCGCCGGCATCGACAACCACGCCAGGCAGGATCAGCTCGTCGAGCCGCAACTGCGAGATATCGCGGCGATCTTTCCAGCGGTGCCGCGGTGCATCGAGATAGGTGCCGATCGAGGTCTGGAAGCTGACCTCGGTGATCTCGAAACTGGCCTGGTGATCGTAGAAGGGCGCGGAGGCTTCATGCGTCACGAAGGGACGGATGCTGGCGGTGAACTGCTTCACCTCCCCATCGCGGCGCAGCGAGAAGCCGGGCATGCCGTCCGCGAAATCATGGCTGAGATCGATGAATCTCATGGCGATGTCATCCCGGCTTTGGCCTGCCTGCCGGAGCCACGCGGTTGCGATCCGGCATCACACCTCATTGGCCGACAGGAACCGCCCCGCATCGCCCTGCCACACCGTGTTGAACAGTTGCAGCGCGCGGTCCGCCTGCGTCAGCCCACTTTCGGCAATCTCTTGCAGCGGCGCGAGATACGCCTCCTCGCCCATTCCCCGTGCGCGCAATCCATCGCGCGCAATCGCCAACGCGTCCTTCGCCACATCCTGCAACCTGCGCCCCGCGACGCGCGCCCGCAGCGCATGCACTGGCGCCTCCGCCCGCGCCGCGCGCACATCTTCCAGCGACCAATCGCGCACCAGCGCGGCCGCGGCTTTTTGCGCCGCGCCATCATAGATCAGCCCGACCCAGAAGGCCGACTTCGCGACCATCATCGCGGGCGACCCGGCATCCGCCCCACGCATCTCCAGGAAGCGCTTGAGGCGCACATCGGTGAAGACGGTGGTGACGTGATCGGCCCAGTCGCCCATCGTCGCACGCTCACCCGGCAGTGCTGCCAAGCGCCCGGCCATGAAGTCGCGGAAGGACGCGCCCGCCACGTCATGCAGCTTGCCCTCGCGCGCCACGAAATACATCGGCACGTCCAGCACGAATTGCACGAACTGCTCGAAGCCGAAGCCTGGCTCGAACACGCAGGCCGGGATGCCGGCGCGGTCATTATCGGTATCCGTCCAGGCATGGCCGCGGCCCGACAAATAGCCCGAAACCTTGCCCTCCTTGAACGGCGAATTCGCGAACAAGGCGGTGGCCAGCGGTTGCAGCGCGAGCGAGATGCGCAGCTTTTCCGCCATATCGGCCTCATCGCCGAAATCGAGGTTCACCTGCACCGTGCAGGTGCGCAGCATCATATCCAGGCCCAGCGCGCCGCGCGTCGGCATATAGCGCCGCATGATCGCGTAGCGCGATTTCGGCATCCACGGCATGTCCTCGCGCCGTGCGATCGGGTGGAACCCAAGGGGTGCGAAGCCCAGGCCCAGCGGCCCGCCCACCTCATGCACGTCACGAAAATGCGCAGCCAGTTCCTCGCGCGTCTCATGCAGCGTGGCCAGTGGCGCGCCGGACAATTCGAACTGCCCACCAGGTTCCAGCGACACCGACGCATTGCCCCGCGTCAGCCCGATCACATTGCCCTGGTCGCGAATGGGCTCCCACCCACGCGCCATGATCCCGTGCAGCATGGCTTCGATGCCGCTCGGCGCATAAGGCGGCGCCGCCAAGCTATCCCGCCGGAAGCCAAATTTTTCGTGCTCGGTGCCGATGGTCCAGCGCTCACGCGGCTTGCAGCCAGCGGCGAACCACTCGGCCAGCTGGCGCGGATTTTCAACAGGCGTCGGGTCCGCCGCTCCTGGGTTGGACATGGACTGGGTCCCTTTCTCTAGCCAGTCCCCGGGGACCAGTCGCCATTCACGGCCTGCAGCACCGACAGGCCTGCAAGCGCCGCAGTCTCCGCGCGCAGGATGCGCGGCCCCAACGAGCATAGCGTAACAAAGGGACGCCGCGCCGCGTCGTCAAGTTCCGCCGGTGTGAAGCCTCCCTCCGGGCCGACCAGCAGGGCGCGCATGCCTCGCGCGATTGTGGGCAGGGCGGGCGCGTCGTGGCGCTCGGCGGCCATCAGCATGGGGGCATCGCCCCAGGCGTCGAGCACGGCATGCAGCGGGCGCGGAGGCGCCATGTCCGGCGCGCCCAGGCGCTCGCATTGTTCGGCAGCACCACGCGCGATGGCGGCCAGGCGTTCGGTGTTCACGCTGGGCACCACGCTGCGCGCGCAGATCACCGGCATGATGCGCGTCGCACCCAGTTCGGTGGCTTTCTCGACCAGCCAATCCATCGCGTCGCGCTTCAAGGCGGCGGGCAGCAGCACCAGTTCCGGCTCGGGCGCGGGCGGGCGGACCTGCGCGCCCACAGCGAAAGCGCCGCGATCCTTGCGCAGCGCCGTGACCAGCGCGTCCCACTCACCATCGCGCGCATTGAACAGGCGCAAGCGGTCGCCTGGCCCGCGCCGCAACACGCCCAAATGATGCGCCTGCGCCGAGGTCGCGGTGATCGCCGCACCCTCGTGCAGCGGCTCGTCGGTGAACAGGCGGGGGATGGACACGGGCCGCAGCATCGCCCATCCCGGGCGGCATGCAAGGCTACACCGATATCCGGCGCGACGGTTGGGTGGGGCGCCTGCCACCCGCCGCGCAGCCCTATGCGATATTGATGCGGCTGGACCGCCCGATCGGGTCCTGGCTGTTGTTGATCCCGGGCCTGTGGGCGATCGCGCTGGCCGCGCCAGGTTGGGGGCAGGGGCTGTGGCTGGCCGCGCTGTTCGGCCTGGGTGCGGTGGTGATGCGCGGCGCGGGCTGCGTGGTGAATGACCTGTGGGACCGCGAGCTGGACCGGCAGGTGGAGCGCACGCGGGGGCGGCCGATTGCGTCCGGCGCCGTTTCCCCTTGGGCGGCGCTGGCGTTTGTGGTGGTGCTGGGGCTGATCGGGCTTGTGATCCTGGTGCAGTTGAATGCGCTGTCGGTGTGGCTGGGCGTGTTGTCGTTGGTGCCGGTGGCGCTGTATCCGCTGGCCAAGCGGGTGACGGATTATCCGCAGGCGGCCTTGGGCGTGACCTTCGGTTGGGGGGCGACGCTGGGTTATGCGGCGGCCACCGGCAGCTGGGGGCTGACGGCCTTTGTGCTGCATCTGGCGGCGTTCTTCTGGATCCTGGGCTACGACACGATCTATGCGCATCAGGACCGCGCGGATGATGCGATTGTTGGTGTGCGCAGCACCGCGCGACGGTTTGAACGCACGACGCGGCCGTTCCTGGTGGTGTGTTACGCGGCGATGCTGTTGTGCCTGTGCGCGGCGGGGTGGCTCGGCGGGTTGTCCTGGCCGTATTACGGGGTGCTGCTGGTGGGGCCGGTGGTGTTGCTGGTCTGGCAGGTGGTGGCGCTGGATGTGGATGACCCGGCGCTGTGCCTGCGGCTGTTCCGCGCCAACCGGGAGACGGGGTTGTTGGTGGCCGTCGCCATTCTGGTGGGCCGCGGGTGAACCACGCCGCGTTCGTGCGCGCCCATACGGTGGTGGGGCGCGCCGCGCTGGTGCCGGAGATTGCGCTGCATCTGGCCAGCGAAATCACGCCGATCTGGCAGGCGACGGAAAGCTGGTTGGCGGAGCGGGATATCGAGCCGCCATTCTGGGCCTTCGCCTGGCCAGGCGGCATCGCGACGGCGCGGAT
>JAAFHD010000318.1 GCA_013298245.1 Alphaproteobacteria bacterium | reverse complement strand
GCCGAAGCCGGTGCGCGAGAAATACTGCCCGCTCTCCACGCCCAAGCCCTGCCGGCGCAGCGCGAAGCGCGGCACCAGGTAGCCGGAGGTGGAATTGGCATCGGCCCAGGCCAGGCTGCGCCCGCGCATCTGTTCCAGGTTGGTGATGCCGCTGTCGGCGCGCACCACCATCACCGCGATATAGGAGATGGAACCATCGCGTTCTTCCGGCACGACCAGCGGCTCGACGCCGCCATTGGTGTCGATCCAGGTGCCGGCGTAGACGGACGGCCCCATCGACGCGAACTCGATCTGCCGCGCGGAAAACGCCTGCAACACGCCCGCATAATCGCTGGCCGCAAACAGCCGCACCGGCAGGTCGAAGGTCTGCTGCAACAGTGTCTGGTAGGCGCCGAAGCGGCCCATGCGGTCGGCCTCATTCTCGCCGCCCAGAAGGCCCACGCGAATCTGCGGCACCTGCGCGGCCCAGGGGCGGCGGCCAGCGGCGGGCATGGTGACATCGGCGTCGAGCGTGCGGCGGGCACGGAAACCGGCGGCAGCGCCAGGCGCCATGTCGCGCGCGGCGGGTTGCGCGAAGGCCAGGCCAGGCAGGCCAGCCATGGCGCCAAGGCCAATGGTGCGGCGGGTGATCATGCGTCTCTCCTTTGTGGGGGGTATCAGGCGAATGCCATGCGGGCGGGCGCGAAGGCCGCTTCCGCCTCGGCGGTGAATTCGTCTTCGGTGATGCCGTAGATGTCCTGCACGCGGCGGGCATCCAGCTCTGCGGGCAGGCCGTCGAACACGACGCGGCCCTGCTGCATGGCGACGATGCGCGTGCAGTATTCGCGCGCCGTATCCAGGTGGTGCAGGTTGACCAGCACGGTGATGCCCTCGCGGTTCACCTGCGCCAGCGCGTCCATCACGGTGCGCGCGTTGCGCGGGTCCAGGGACGCGATCGGTTCATCGGCCAGCAGCAGCTTGGGTTCCTGCAACAGGGCGCGGCAGATCGCCACGCGCTGCTGTTGCCCGCCGGAGAGCGTGTCCGCGCGTTGCAGTGCCGTGCCCAGCAGGTCGAAGCGTTCCAGGGCGGCCAGCGCCATCGCGCGTTCTTCGGCGCTGAAGCGCGCAAAGAGCGACCCGATCCGCGCCGCGACACCACGCCGATGGTTCAGCCGCCCGACCAGCACATTGGTCAGCACATCCAGCCGCTGCACCAGGTTGAATTGCTGGAAGATCATCGCGCAGCCCATGCGCCAATCCCGCAGCGCCTGGCCGCGCAGGCCCGACACGTCATGCCCATCGAAAACCACGCGCCCCGCGCTGGGCTCTGCCATCCGGTTGATCAGCCGCAGCAGCGTAGACTTGCCCGCGCCCGACCGCCCGATGATGCCCACCATCTGCCCCGCCGGCACCGCGAGCGTCACACCATCAACCGCCCGCACCGCGCCGTAATGGCGCGACAGCCCTTCAATATGCAGCATGGTCCCGCCCGATCCGATGGCCGCGCAATACGCGCGCCGTGTGACAGGGCGATGACCGTCCGAAGAAGGTCGCGTTACGCGGTGGCCAGGCCCAGCGCGCGCAGGCGCAGCCCCGCCTGGCGCCGCGCCAGCACCGCATCCAGCCCCTGCGCGCGGCGCCGTGCATCCAGCAGCGACGGCGCGGCCGCGCGCAGGATGGCGACCGCCTGCGCCATCTGGCCGCGCCGCGACAGGCGCTGGGTTTCCTCCGCCAGGTCGCACACCGCTTCGGCGAAGCGCGTCAGGCCCGGCAGGCTGTCCCGCCCTGGGTCCGACAGCCGATGCAGCATCTGGCGCAGCAGCATCGCATCCGCGTCATCGGGCAGCGCGTCCAGATGCGGGTGGATGTGCCGTGCGGCGATCGCTGCCAGCACGGCCGCATGCGGGCGGTCGCGCTCCACCTCCAGCACGAGAGACCAATTGGCCAGCGGGTGCAGCGCGGCGGGGCGGGGTTCGGCCGCGTCGAAGGCGGCCAGCATGGCCTCGGCCGCGCGGTTCACCACCGCGGGCGCCTTCAGCATCTCGGCCAGGATGGCGGCGAATTCGGCGCAGGTGGCGGCGGGCTGGATGGTCAGCCAGTTATGCGCGACCTCGAAGGCATCCAGCGCATCGCCCAGTTCACGCATACTCAGCGCGCCCGCGCGCAAACCGTCCGACGCCATTGCCTGCCCCATCACCACGGGCGCGAAACTAATGCAGGGCGCGGTGCAGCGCATGACACCCAGGCGTGTGTCGCGCATAGTTGATGCGCCATGTCAGCGCTGATCTTCCCCACCGCCGCATTGCTGGAAATCGCCGGCTGTTTCGCCGTCTGGGCGTGGTGGCGGGGCGGGGCTTCGGGGTGGTGGCTGGTGCCGGGGGCGCTGGCGCTGGCGGGCTTCGCCTGGCTGCTGGCGCTCTCGCCCACGGACCATGCGGGGCGGGCCTTCGCGGCCTATGGCGGGGTGTATGTGGCGGCCAGCCTGGCCTGGCTATGGGCAATGGAGGGCTTCCGGCCTGACCGCTGGGACCTGCTGGGGGCGGCGCTGTGCCTGGTGGGCGCGGCTGTGATCGTGTTCGGACCGCGGCCGGGTTAGCAGCCTGCTAACCCCAGCGCAGCGAAAGCGGCGTGCCGCAAGCCTGGCAGGCGGCGGACCAGGCCTCTGCCCGCCCGCCGCAATGGCCGCACACCCAACCGGCCGGCACCGCTGCCGAAAGTGCGGCATCCAGCGCGGCGGCAGCGGCGGCCGGCTCACCCTGGCGGCGCAGCAATTCGGCCAGCGCCTGGATGGCGCGACGGTCATCGGGCAGGCTTTCCAGCAGTGGCCGCGCCCGCGCCATATAGCCGGCACCCAGCAAGGCGCGGCCCAGCATCAGCCGGGCTTCGGGGTGGTTGGGGTGGTGGCGCGCCAGAGCTTCGGCCGCAGCCGCGCGTGCGGGGCCTTCGGCGTGCGGCAACAGGTATTCCTGCGCGAGGTCGGGGTGCGGGGCGGCGGCCCAGCCGACTTCCAGCACGGCGCGCGCGGCCTCTGCGTGGCCGGCGTGGCGCAGCCGGATGGCGTGCGCGAGTGTGGCCGGCGGGAAGGCCGGGTCGGCGGCGAAGGCCTCGCGTTCCAGTTGCGCGGCCTTGTCCTGGTCGGGTTCGGCGGCGGCTTCGGCCAGCAGGCGGGCGGCGCGCGGGGCTTCGCTCGGCGTCATGGTCAGGACGGATTGCGGGTCGGGGCCGGGCAGCGCGGCATTGCCATCGCGCGCCAGTTGGGCAGAGCCCGGGTGCGCGGCCTCGGCCGCCGCGGCCAGCGCCAATTCGGCCTGGCGATCGCCGGACTGGATCGCCTGGCGCAGCAAGCCGCGCAGGCCCAGCAGCCGGGTTTCCGGGTGCGCGGCCAGCGCGCGGTAATGGGCGGCGGCGGCGTTCTCATCGCCGGCCATGCGCGCGGCGGCGGCGGCGACCAGCAGGGCAACGGGCTGGCCTGAGCCCAGGGCACGATCAGCCGCCGCGCGCGCGGCATCAGGCGCGCCAAGGGCGATCTGCATCATGGCTTCCGTCAGCGCGCGGTCGGCCTCCGCACGCCGGTTCAGCGCCAGGGTCAAGCCGCGGTTCTGCCCGCGCCGCAGCCACGCACCCAGGCCCGCCAGCACGCCATGGCCCAGCAGGAAGGCCAACGCGCCTGCCGCCGCCGCCACCGCCAGGGGCGCCGCAATCAGCCATTCGCCAAAGCGCAGTTCCAGGTCGCCATTCAGGCCCGAGACCCAGGCCACACCCGCCAGCAGCAAGGCCGCGGCGGCCAGCACAAGCAGAAGGTCGCGCATTATTCGGCGCCCAGCGCGGCGATGGCGGCACGCGCGGCGGCGACCGGCCCGGCCAGTTCCACCCATGGCGCCATGCCGGCGACGCGGCCTGCGCGTTCAACCGCACCCGCCAGGTCGCCGGCGGCCAACAGGCGGCGGGCGCGTTCGACTTCGGCTTCGGCCGCGTCGCCCACCAGCACCTCCTCGCCACGGCGGATGGTGAACAGGCTGCGGCCGCCGGCGCGGGCGGCGCGCGCGCTGTCCTCGAAGGCCTGGCGCAGCGTGGCTTCGGTGGGGGGTGCTGCGGTGGCGAAGCGGGCCAGGGCGGCCGGCGCATTGGGCAGGCGGGCCAGCAGGGGGGCGAGCGCCCTGCCCTGTTCCAAGGCGTCGCGCAGGCCTTCCTGCGCGGCCAGGCGGGTGGCGCGGGCCTCGACCGTGGCGATGCGGGCGGTGGCTTCGCTGGCCAGGCGCGCGGCATCCGCCACGCGGCGTTCCAGGGCGGCTTGGGCTTCGGTCGCACTGCGCAGCGCGGCCTGGGCGTCACGCAAAGCGAGGGTGGATTCGGCCAGGGATTGGCGGCGCGCGGCCTCGGCTTCGGTGGCGCGCGCATCGGCCTGGCTGGCGCGGGTTTCCAGCGCGGCGATGCGCGCTTCCAGGCCCGCTACCACGGCCATTGGGCGCGGCGCTTCGGCGGCCGGTGTGGCCACGCGCGGCGCGGGTG
>JAAFHD010000032.1 GCA_013298245.1 Alphaproteobacteria bacterium | reverse complement strand
GATCACCATCGGCAGCGCGCCGAGCAGCGCGAGATGCGTGAAGTCGGTGACGGCATCGTAGGTCAGGTTCGCGAAAAGGCTGGGCGAGACGCCGTGCGGCGCGAAGTTGGACACCATGACGGTGTGTGCATCGCCGCGCGCCTGGGCGGTGATGGTGGCGGCCAGCGTGCCGCCGGCGCCGGCGCGGTTTTCGACCACGATGGGCTGGCCCAGGCGCGGCGCGATGCGCTCCGACAGGATGCGCGAGAGGATGTCGGCGGTGCCGGCCGGCGGGAAGGGCACGATCCAGCGGATTTGCCGTTCAGGCCATGGGGCTTGCGCGACCGCGGGCAGGATGAAGGCAGGTGTTGCAAGCAGCGCGCGGCGGGTCGGTTGCATCGGGGCCTCCAGGATATCCGCGTGGGAAGGTCAGGCGCTCGGAAGTCGCGGTCAAGCCTCGGCTTCGGCCAGGCGCGCGGCCTCGTCCTCGGCGATCAGGGCTTCGATGATGTCGTCCATCTCGCCCAGCATCACGCGGTCGATCTTGTGCAGCGTCAGGCCGATGCGGTGATCGGTCACGCGGCCCTGCGGGAAGTTGTAGGTGCGGATGCGCTCGCTGCGATCGCCGGTGCCGACCTGGCCACGACGGTCGGCGCTGCGCGTGCTGGCAAGCCGCGCACGTTCAGCTTCGAAGATACGCGAGCGCAGCACCTTCATCGCCTTGGCGCGGTTCTTGTGCTGGGATTTTTCCTCCTGCATCGCGACCACGGTGCCGGTGGGGATGTGCGTGATGCGCACTGCGCTGTCGGTCTTGTTGACGTGCTGGCCGCCGGCGCCGGAGGCGCGATAGGTGTCGATGCGCAGATCGGTGTCGTTGATCTGCACGTCCACTTCTTCGGCTTCGGGCAGCACGGCGACGGTGACGGTCGAAGTGTGGATGCGGCCCTGGCTTTCGGTGGCCGGCACGCGCTGCACGCGGTGCACGCCGCTTTCGAATTTGAAGCGCGCGAAGACGGCGCGGCCTTCGATTTCGGCGGTGGCACCCTTCACGCCGCCGAGCTCGTTTTCGTCATAGTCCAGCATGGTCCAGCGCCAGCCGCGCGCCTCGGCATAGCGTTGGTAAGCGCGGAACAGTTCGGCGGCGAAGATGCCGGCTTCGTCGCCGCCGGCGGCGGGGCGGATTTCCAGGATGGCGCTGCGTTCATCGGCCTCGTCGCGCGGCAGCAGCGAGAGGCGGAGTTCGCGCTCCAGCACCGGCAGCCGCGCGTTCAGTTCCTGAAGCTCGGCTTCGGCCAATTCGCGCATTTCCGAGTCGTCCAACATGGCCGTCGCATCGCGCTGCGCACGCTCCGCCTCACGCAACGCGGCGATGCGCGCGACGATGGGTTCGATGCCCGACAATTCGCGCGACAGCGTCGCCACCTGCGAGCCCTGCGCGGTTTCCAGCAGCGCGCGCAATTCCTCTGCGCGGCGCGTGATCTGATCGAGGCGGGCAGCAAAACCACTCATGGCCTGCGCGGATGCCAGCGGGGCGCGCGCAACGCAAGGTCAGGCGGCGAGCATCTCCCCCGTCAGCAGCGCGGGCCGCAACTCCATCAACGCGTCCAGCAGCCCGCACATGGCGCGATAGCGATGCGCCTGGCCCATCACCCAGGGCGTCAGCATCAGGGTCAGCACGCGCCCATCTTCGTCACGCAGCCGCGCGGCAGCATCTGCGATCTGGCAGCAGAATTGCGCGGTGGTCTGCTGCTGTTCGAACAGGCAGCGACGATCCGAGAGTTCCCAGGCCATGGGCAGGTTCATCAGCGGCCCGGCACGCGTGGTCATGGCGAAGGGCAAGTCGTCATTGATCCAGTCTGCGCACCAGGTGAAGCCGGCCTCGGCCAGCAGGTCGGGCGTGACGGCGGATTGCGAATGGCCGGGCGAATGCCAGCCGTGCGGCGCGGTGCCGAAAGCGGCGGCCAACGCGTTGCGCGTGCGAAGAATAAGCCCTCGCTCCTCCGCTTCGGGCCGCGCGCTGTGCAGCGCCTGGCCCATGTCCCAACCGGCGGCCATCACCTCCCATTCGCGCGCGGCGATATCGGCGACGAGCGCAGGGTAGCGGCCAGGGATGCAACCGCTGACAGCGGCGGTCGCGCGCAGGCCGCGTTCGTCCAACGCGCGCATAATGCGGTAGATGCCGACGCGATTGCCGTAATCGCGCTGCGTGTAGTCCCAATAGGACGGATAGGGCCGTTCCATGCCGCCCGGAATCGCCACCGGCCCGCGCGGCATGTCCATGGGGAAATGCTGCACCGGCACCACGATCCACAGACCAAGGCCGTGCCATGCCGCGCGCGGTGGCGGGCGGCGATGCGCGAAGCGGCCATGGTCCAGGCGCGCCCCGCGCGACGGGTATTCCAGGTATCGCGGATCGAGCGTCATGCCGGTGTGCCCGCGGCGATCCAGGCGTCGAATTCCGCCAGGTGATGGTCGATGAAGTGCCGCGCGATTTCGCGCCCCGTGGCGAGCCACACATCCGGCTGGGCTGCGATATGCGCCAGCACGCGGTCCAGCGCGCCGATGCGGTGCGGCGCGCCGATGATGTAGGGGTGGATCGGCAGGCACAGCACCGTCCCGCCCTCCGCGCGCAGCTGTTCGAACTGCGCCAGCACCAGTTCCGCCCATTCATCGGCTGTGGCGTTGCGGAGTACGAAATTCGGCACGTCATTGGTCTCGAGCGAATAGGGAATGCTGATCAGCGGCCGACCGGATCGCGTGCGCACCGGCATCGGCTGGTCGTCATGCAGCATGTCGAGCGTGTAGAGGATGCCCTCCTCCGCCAGGATATGCTGCGTGGTTTCGTCATTGGACAGCGCGGGCGAAAGCCACCCATCCAGCCGCTGGCCGGAGGCGCGGAAGATCGTGTTCCGCACATCGGCGATCAGCGCGCGCTGCTGCGCCTCGTCCATGCCGTACATGTAGCGCGTGTTGTAGACGCCATGGCTGAACAGCTCCCAGCCCAGCTCGCAGCAGCGCGCGATGATGTCGGGGAACATGTCGCACACCGCGACGTTCAGGGAGACGCTGCCGCGCACGCCATGCCGCGCCATGACATCAGCCATCCGGTCGAAGCCGGCGCGATTGCCATAGTCGCGCCAGGAATAGGCCAGCACATCGGGCGTCGGGCGCGGCCAGCCACCGCGGCGTGGGTTGATCGGCGGGTCGAGTTCGTAATGCTCGATATTCGGCACCACCCAGACGGCGATGCGCGCGCCGCCCGGCCAGGCAATGCGCGGGCGGCCGCGATAAGGCGCGTAGTCGTAATGCCCAGGCTCGGCGAGCAAGGGGCCTTCCGGCGCGCCGGCGCTGCTGTGCAGGGCCATGGTGTTCTCCGCGTTGCACGCAAAGCGTCGCACGCGGCGCGCGATGAGCACAGCTTCTGTGCGCCATTGGCACTTCCCATGGGCAGGCGCGCGCGGCCTGCGCTAGAAGCGCGGGATGAACGCGATCACCCGTCCAAGCCTGTCGGACAGCCGCCTGGCCACAAAGCTGCGCCAGAACATCCAGGGCGAGGTGCTGTTCCACCCAGCCGATCGCGGCCGCTACGCGACGGATGCCAGCATCTACCAGGTGATGCCGGTTGGCGTGGTGGTGCCGCGCACGATCGAGGATGTGCAGGCGGCGATGGAATTGGCGCGCGAGGAAGGTGTCTCGGTGCTGGCGCGCGGTGGCGGCACGTCGCAATGCGGGCAGACGGTGAATGCGTCGCTGGTGTTGGATTGCTCGCGGCATTTACGCGGCGTGATCAGCGTGGAGGGCGATACAGCGCGTGTGCAACCGGGCATCACGCTGGGCGCGCTGAACGAGGCGCTGCGGGCGCATGGCCGGTTTTTTCCGGTGGACCCTTCGACATGGCAGCGCTGTACGATCGGCGGCATGGCGGGCAACAATTCCTGCGGCTCCAAGTCCATCCGCTATGGGCTGATGGCGGATAATGTGCAGGGTATCGACGCGCTGCTGGCCGATGGCAGCCGGCATTACTTTGGCGAGCGCGAACCGAACACCGACCTGGTCGCGCGGCTGCACCGCTTAGGCGAGCGCGAGGCCGCCGAAATCGCCGAGAAATTCCCCGCGCAGCTGCGCCGCGTCGGCGGCTACAACCTGGGTGCGCTGACGCCGGATGCGCGCGCGCATGGGCGCGGCAACCTGGCGCGGCTGCTGGTGGGCAGCGAGGGCACGCTGGCTTTCTCCGCCGCACTCGACCTGAAGCTCTGGCCGATCAAGCCGCGCAAGGTGGTCGGCATCTGCCAGTTCCCCACCTTCCGCCGCGCGATGGAAGCCGCACAGCATTTGGTCACGCTGGACCCCGAGGCGGTGGAGTTGGTGGACCGCACGATGATCGATCTGGGGCGGTCCATCCCGATCTATCGCGCCACCATCGATCAGATGGTCATCGGCGAACCGGACAGCCTGCTGATCGTGGAATTCCATGGCCATGAGGATGCGCCGCTGCTGGCCGCACTCGCGCGGCTTGAGGAGATGATGGGCGATCTCGGCCTGCCGGGCGCCGTGGTGCGCGCCACCGATGCTGCCTTCCAGGCTCGCATCGCCGAAGTGCGCGAGGCGGGGCTCAACATCATGATGTCGATGAAGGGCGACGCGAAGCCGGTCTCCTTCATCGAGGATTGCGCCGTCTCCCTGCCCGATCTGGCGGACTACACCGAACGCCTGACCGCCGTGTTCGACAGCCACGGCGTGAAGGGCACCTGGTACGCGCATGCCTCCGTCGGCTGCCTGCATGTGCGCCCCGTTCTGAACATGAAGGATGGCGGCGACGTGCGCAAAATGCGCGAGATCGCCGAGCAATGCTTCGACCTGGTGCGCGAATACAAGGGCAGCCATTCCGGCGAACACGGCGATGGCATCGTGCGCAGCGAGTTCAACGAACCCATGTTCGGCGCCCGCATCGCGCGCGCCTTTGAAAGCGTGAAGGACGCCTTCGATCCGCACGCGCTGCTCAACCCCGGCCGCGTGGTGCGCGCGCCGAAAATGGATGACCGCAGCCTGTTCCGCTACGCGCCCGATTACGCGCCCGCGCCGCACACGCCGGTGCTGGACTGGTCCGAACACCCCAATGGTTTCCTGGGTGCGGTGGAGATGTGCAACAACAATGGCACCTGCCGGAAATTCGACGCCGGCGTGATGTGCCCCTCCTATCGCGTCACACGCGAGGAGGAGCACCTGACCCGCGGCCGCGCCAACACTTTGCGGCTGGCACTCACCGGCCAACTGGGCCCGGATGCGCTGGCCTCTGATGCGCTGGCGGATGCCATGTCGCTGTGTGTGTCGTGCAAGGGCTGCAAGCGCGAATGCCCGACCGGTGTGGACATGGCGCGCATGAAGATCGAGGTGCTGGCCGCGCGCAACGCGAAGCACGGCGTGTCGCTGAAGGATCGCCTGGTCGCGGAATTGCCGCGCTACGCGCCATGGGCCGCGCGCGCGCCGTGGCTTGCGAACCTGCGCAACCGTGTGCCTGCGCTGGCGCGCATAATGGAACGCGCGACCGGGTTTTCCGCCGCGCGCGCGCTGCCCGAATTCGTGGGCAATCCCTTTCGCGACACAGAGGCCCAAGGCCCCGGCCCGATCCTCTTCGCCGACACCTTCAACCGCTGGTTCGAACCGGAAAACCTGCGTGCTGCCACACGCGTCATCGCCGCCGCCGGCGCCGCCCCACGCAGCGCCGGCGCACTGTGCTGCGGGCGCACCTATCTGTCGGCCGGCCTGGTCGACCGCGCACGCCAGGAAGCCCAGCGCACCATCGCAGCACTTGATGATGGCAGCGACACCCCGATCATCGGCCTAGAACCCTCATGCCTCACGACGCTTCGCGATGAGTTCCTCGCACTTGTGCCAGGTGATGCCGCAAAACGTGTTGCTGCCCGCGCGAGGCTGATCGGCGAATGGCTCGATGAAACACGCCCTGCCATCGCATGGCGGGACACGCCCGTCACCGCGCACATGCATGGCCATTGCCACCAGAAGGCCTTCGCGGCCTTCGCGCCTGCGCAAGCAGCACTTGCCGCAGTGCCCGGTGTGGCGGTCAAGCCCATCACCTCCTCGTGCTGCGGCATGGCCGGCAGCTTCGGGTATATGGCAGCGAACCAGGACGCCTCGCGCGCGATGGCCGAGGCATCCTTGCTGCCCGCCGTGCGCGCCGCAGCACCCGCGGACATCATCGTCGCTGACGGCACGTCCTGCCGGCATCAGATCGAAGGGCTGTCGGGCCGCCGCGCCATCCATTCCGTGCAACTTCTGGACAAGGCCCTGCCATGACGCCCGACGACATCCTGCAATTCTGGTTCGCCGATGGGCCGGACGCATTCCGCCAGGCCTGGTTCCAGAAGAACGACGATTTCGACAACGACATCCGCACGCGTTTCGGCACGCTGATCGCCCCGGCGCGCGGTGGTGCGTTGGACGCATGGGCCACAACCGCTGGTGGCGCGCTGGCGCTGCTGATCGTGCTGGACCAGTTTCCGCGCAACCTCTTGCGCGGCAGTGCAGATGCTTTTGCGTCCGACCCGCATGCCCGCCACATCGCGCGCGGCGCGCTGGCCCAGCGCTTGGACATGGCCGTGACACCGATCCAGCGCCCGTTCATCTACCTGCCCTTCGAACATTCCGAAGACGCGGCCGACCAGGACCTGTCCTGCGCGCTGTTCGAAGGCCTGCGCGACACCCCCAAACATGCGGCGCAAAACGGGGCCATCGAATACGCATGGCGGCACCGCGTCGTCATCCGCCGATTCGGCCGTTTTCCGCACCGCAACGCCGCTCTCGGCCGTGTGAATACGGCTGCGGAAGTGGCATATCTGGCACAGCCAGGGGCGGGGTTCTGACCCAGGCTGTGCAAGCCCTGTCTGTCTGGTAGGACGGTGGGGCTGGAAGCTGCGAGGATTCGAATGATCAAGCGCCTCTCTCTCGCCTGCGCCCTTGGTCTGGCGGCATTGCCCGCCGCGGCGCAGACGACCAATGGCCTCTATATCGGCCTCGGCGCCGGTGGCGTCATGCTGAGCCAGAGCGTGAATACCCGCAGCCCGCCGGCGATTTTCGGCCAGGGCGATGGGCACCGCTTTACCTTCAACACCGGCGTGAACGTGCTGGCCTCGATCGGCTATGGCATGGGCAATGGCGTGCGCCTCGAGTTGGAAGGCACCTGGCGGCAGGCGCGCATCGCGGGTGCGCAATTCTTCCAGCAGGGCAATTTCCAGGGCGGCATCGGCAGCACGGGTGGCTCGGTGCAAAGCTACGGCTTCATGGGCAATGTGCTGTATGATTTCGACCTGTCGGGGCTTGGGCCGCAATTCCGCTGGGTGCAGCCTTATGTCGGCGCGGGCTTGGGCCTGGCACTGACCAATGTGCGCGATATCGGCTTCAACCTGTCGCAATCGCTGACCACCACGGCGACGGGGTCTGGCCGCAATCTGGCATGGCAGATCATCGCCGGTGCCGCCTTCCCGTTGGACAATGTGCTGCCTGGCCTGGCCGCCACGATCGAGTATCGCTACTGGCAAGCGCTGCCGCCGCGGCTGAACCTGGAAACGCGCACTGTGCCGACGCAAGGTCAGCAGCCCTTCCTGCTGACGCAGTTCACGCGGCAATTCTCGCCCAATGTCGGCGGCCATAACCTGACGCTCGGCCTGCGCTACGCCTTCAATGCGCCAAGCAGCGCTCCGGCCGCGGCCAGCGGGCCCCTTGGCTTCACCATGCCGAATTTCGCGCGGCCGGCGTCTGCGATGTCGAGCTTCGCGGTGTTCTTTCCGCTAAGCAGTGCGGCGCTGGACGCGCAGGCGCGCAGCACCGTGTCGCAAGCCGCACAGGCGGCGCGCAGCGGTGGCGTGTCCAGCCTGGATGTGGTCGGCCAGGCGGATGGCACGCCCAACGCCAACAACCGCGCCCTGTCGGCCCGCCGCGCGCAAGTGGTGACGGCGGCACTGGTGGCACAGGGGATTCCGCGCAGTGCGATCAATGTCTCGACCGTGGGCGGCACCGGGCCGCAGGACCCGACATCGCGCCGCGTGGACATCACGCTGCGATGAAGGCCGCGGTTGTCGGCGCCAATGGCGTCTCCATCCAGGATGTGCCGGTGCCCAGGCCCGGGGCGGACCAGGTGCTGGTGCGGCTGCGCGCGATCGGGCTGAACCGCGCGGATCTGGGCATTGCATCGGGCCATATGCATGGCGCGGTGGGTGGCGCGGGCGCCATTCCGGGCCTGGAGGGTGCGGGCGAGATCGTTGAATGCGGCCCAGGCGTGCCTGACCACATCGTGCCAGGCATGCGGGTGATGGGTGCGATGGGCAGCGCCTATGCCGAGTATGCGCTGGCCGATTGGGCGCGGGTGAACCCGGTGCCGGACAGCAACATGGCGTGGGAAGTGGCCGCGACGTTGCCCGTCGCGTTGCAGACCATGCACAACGCCGTCGTCACGCAGGGCCAAGTGCGCGAGGGCGGGTCGATCATGATCCTGGGCGCATCATCCGGCGTCGGGCTGATGGCGCTGCAGATCGCGCGGTTGAAGGGTGCGAAGGTGATTGTCGGCACTTCGACCAACGCCGAGAAACGCGCGCGGCTGAAGGAATTCGGCGCCACGCATGTGGTGGATACGAACGACCCTGGCTGGGTGGCGCAGGTGCTGGATGCGACCGATGGCAAGGGTGTCGAATCCGTCGTGGACCAGTTGTCGGGCGCGGTGACGTCGCAGGCGCTGGGGGCGACCGCGGTGCTGGGGCGCATCGTGAATGTTGGGCGGCTTGCCGGAATGCGCGCGGAGTTCGACTTCGACACGCATGCGGCGCGGCGTATCAGCTATATCGGCGTGACCTTCCGCACGCGCTCCAACGCGGAGGTGCGGGAGATCGTGCGGTTGATGCGCGAGGATCTGTGGGGCGCTGTCGAATCGGGCGTGCTGGGGCTGCCGCTGGACCGGGTGTTTGCGCTGGATGATGTGCGTGACGCGCTGGCGCATATGAAGGCGAACCAGCACTTCGGAAAGATCGCGATGCGGGTGGGGTAGGCTGGACAGGGGAAGGCCTGTTCGCTATCTCAACCGTTCTGCCCGGGTAGCTCAGTTGGTAGAGCATGCGACTGAAAATCGCAGTGTCGCTGGTTCGATTCCGGCCCCGGGCACCATTCCAATCAAGCCACACAGTTCCGCCTGTTCCGCGCGATCCGTCCCGCATCGCGATCGGCAGAAAATCGGCGTCGCGCCAAGAACACTGATGCCCCAGGATGCGCTTCCTGCCAGGATATAGCGTCCATTTCCCAGCGCCGCCCCAGGTTCCGTGACATGCCGCTCCTTCTCGAAAAATGGTACGGCGACTGGATCGACGCATCCGGCCCCAACATCCTCTACAAGGCAGCGCTGCGCGCAGGCTCCGCGGTGATCTCCTTCGAGGGCGGGCACATGGCGTCCGCACCAGGCGCAGGCCGGTTCACGCTCGATCGCCAAGCCCTGCCTCACCGCGACGGCAGCCATGTCGTTTGGCCGCATCGCGGTCAGCGCTACCGCTGGGACGGCGCATCATCGCGTCCGCTGCATCTCGCCGATGGACTTGGAAACGCGGTCGAATGGGATGTCCTTGTGCCGGCAGGACGCGTGACAGGGCCTGGCCTGTCGCACGGCGCCATCGGCTATGCGGAACGCCTGGTGTTGCGGGTCGCGCCGTGGCGTCTCGGCATCAAGGTCTTGCGGTGGGGCCGTTTCTGCGGCCGCAATTCGTCGCTGACATGGGTGCAGTGGCTCGGCGAGATTCCGGTCGCGCGCGCACTGCTCAACGGGCGCGAAACCAGCCTGGAAACCATCACCGCCGAGAGCGTGACCGTCGCCGGTGCCCGGCTGGACATTGAAGGCGCCCGGCTGTTTGTCGATGCGCGCCTGGGTTCGGGCCTGTTGCAGGACATGCCCTGGCCGCGTCGCATGCGACCTTTGCGCTTCCTCGCCGGACATGAACGCAAATATGTCGGCCGCGGCCAATTGCGCATGGCCGACGGGTTGATCGAGGACGGCGACGTGCTGTTCGAGGACGTCCTGTGGGACCAATGACACGATGCTAGGCAAATTCCTCTACGGCGCGCTCTTCGTGGTGATGTGGCCGGCAATCCTGGTGATCTGCGCGCTGCGCATCGATGCCAGCGGCTTCGTCACCTGGCCGGTGCCCATCGATCCCATCCTGGCGTTTGCCCTGTTCGCCGCCGGCGCGGCCATCATGATGGCCGGCTGGATTGCGCTGGTCCGGCTGGGCGGCGGCCTGCCGATGAATGCCTACCCGACGACGGGCTATGTCACCGGCGCGGTCTATGGCTGGATGGCGCACCCGATCTATGTCGGCTTCGGCATGCTCGCATTCGGGGCGGCTGCACTCGCGGGCTCGCCTGCGGGCTTCTGGTATGTCGCGCCCATGGCGTGCCTGGCCTCTGCCGCGCTGGTACTGGGGTATGAAGCGCCAGCACTGGCTGCGCGCTTCGGAACGATCGCTTCGCGGCGGATCCTCGGCCTGCCGGAAGAGTCGGGGTTTGCCGTGCCGTTGTGGCAACGCGCCTGGCTTTGCATCGCAACCCTTGGCTCCTGGGCCGTGCTCTACACCTTGTTCGCGACAGCGCCGACGCCAAGCGGCGCGATCATCTGGCGCTCGCTGCTCGACATCGGGTTGCCAAGCCATGCCGGGGCGGTCTGGGTCTACTCCGCAGCCTATGGCTACGCGGTGATCGGCCCCATGTTGCTTGGCGATGCGACGAGCCTGCGGCGGTTCTTCCGCGCGGCCTGGATCGCGACTGTCCTGGGCTTTTCTACGATGCTGCTGCTGCCTGGCGTTCACGCTTTCGCGCCCAATGCCTTCAATGGCGTCACCGGCGAGTTGATGGGTTGGAACGCCTATGTCGATGCGCCATGGCTGGCGCTGCCATCCTTTCATGTCGCCTGGACTGTGCTGGCTTCGTCGTGCCTGGCGCTGCGATGGCCGCGGCTGGCTTGGCTCTGGCACGGTGTCTCCCTGGCCGTCGCGTTTGCCTGCTTGTCGCTCGACGCGCATGCCATCCTGGATGTGTTGGCCGGCTGGCTGCTGGCGCTGGTGGCATGGCATCACGCGGCGATCTGGCGGCAGGCCCAAAGCGCATGCGAAGGCCTGGCGAATTCAATCTCTTCGGTGGCGATCGGGCCGTTCCGCATCTTCAGCCACGCCATATGGAGCGCATTGGCCGCCGGTGTGGGCACTGCCGTGGTGCTGGGCTTCGCGGGCACCGCGGTCGCACCCCATTTCCTGCTCTTCCTGACCATTTCGGTCGTCGCGGCGGCGCTGTGGGGCTATCTGATCGAAGCCCAGGACAAGACCGCCCGGCCCTTCGGATATTTCGGCTTCTGCATCGGCGCAGCGCTCTGTCTTGGGACATTCTGGGCGATGGACGCCAGGGGTGCCGCGCTCGCCGCCGCCATCGCCATCGCCGCGCCGATCGCACAGGCCATCGGGCGGCTGCGATGCATCGTCCAGGGCTGCTGTCACGGCAGGCCGACAGGCGGCGGCACGCACGGCATTCGCGTGTGGAACCCCACGTCGCGCGTTGTGTCGCAGGCGGGCTTTGCGTGCACGCCGATCTATCCGACGCAGCTCTATTCGATTGCCGCCAATCTCGCGCTGTTCGTGATCCAGTTGCGGCTGGGCCAGCTCTCGGCGCCGGTCGGGATGATCATCGGGAACTACCTGATGCTGCAATCGGTGATGCGTTTCGTGGAGGAGAGATTTCGCGGCGAGCCACGCACGCCGTGCTGGGCGCAGCTCAATCTCTATCAGTGGCTTTCCCTGGCACAGTTCGCGTTCGGACTGGCATTCCTGGCCAATCCGGGCGTGCCGATGTCAACCGCAATCGGTGCCGACATGCCAATCCTGCCATACGCGCTGCTCGCGGCAGTACTCCTGGCCTTCGCCATGAGCACGGATATGCCGAAAGCCGGCTGGCGCTTTTCCAGATTGGCGAAGTAGAGCCGCTTTCGATCGAAAAAACGGCTTCACGCGTGGCTGGGATGTGGCAGCGAAAGCCTACCCGAAACACTCCCGATACAGCGCCATGATCGCATCGGCGTCCGGCACCGCAGGGTTGTTGTTCGGGCTGCCGCTGGCCAGCGCCTGCGCCGCCATGGTCGGCAGCAAGCCGTTCCAGCGGTCGGCATCAATGCCGTAGGCCGCCGGCGTCGGCACCTTCAATTCCGCGTTCAATGCCGAGAGTTCGTCCAGCAGTTTCGCACCCGCCACCTGGTCCGCATCGCCGGGTGCGGCGCAGCCCATGCAGCGCGCGGCTTCGGCGTATCGCGGCAGCGCAGCCCCCAGCGAATAGCGCGTCACCGCCGGCAGCAGCATCGCGTTGGACAGCCCGTGCGGCACATGGAAATGCGCGCCGATTGGGCGCGACATGCCATGCACCAGCGCCACCGATGAATTGCTGAAGGCCAGGCCCGCCAGCGTGGCGCCCAGCATCATCGCCTCGCGCGCCGCGCGGTTGTCGGGCTGGTGGTACACGGCGCGCAGGTTCGGGCCGATCAGGCGCATCGCGCGTTCGGCGAACATGTCAGCGACCGGGTTGGCGCGCTTGGAGACATAGGCCTCCAAAGCGTGCGTGAAGCTGTCGATGCCGGTATCGGCGGTGGTGCGCGGCGGCACCGTCAGCGTCAGTTCGTAGTCGACGATCGCGGCCAAGGGCAGCGCGCCGAGGCCGGCGATCAGCATCTTTTCGTCGCGCGCGCTGTCGGTGATGACGGTGAAGCGCGTGGCCTCGGAGCCGGTGCCGGCGGTGGTGGGGATGCAGATCAGCGGCACCGCGGCGCGGTCGGCGGCGTGCGGCACTTTTTGTGCGCTGATGTGGCCACCGGTGGCGGCGAGGATGGCGATGGCCTTGGCGGTGTCCATCGGCGAGCCGCCGCCGAAGCCGATGATGCAGTCGTGATCGCCTGCCTTGAACGCGGCGACGCCGGCTTCGACCACGGTGTCGGTGGGGTCGGGGACGGTGTCGCTGAAGACGCGGTGCGCAAGCCCCGCGCGCGTTAGCGGGTCGAGGCAGCGGTTGATGGTTGCGCTTGAAACCATCCACGGATCGGTCACGACGAAGGGGCGCGACAGCCCAAGTGCTGCCAGGGTTTCCGCGGTGCGCGCGACGCTGCCGCCGCCGATCAGCATATGGCGTGGCGAGACGATGGTCTGCATGGCGTGTCCTACTTCGCGGCCGCCTCGGCGTATCGGGCGAGCCTTCGCGCGGCAGTTTCGCTGAGGCCGCCGGCGAAATCCAGGCCTGCGGGTGGCAGCGCATCGGCGTGATGGCAGGCGACGGCGTGCGGGCCTGTGGTGAGTGCGGGTTCCTCGCGCTTGCAGAGGTCAGTCGCGAAGGCGCAACGCGTGTGGAAGCGGCAGCCGGTGGGCGGGTTGATGGGGCTTGGCGGGTCACCGCCGAGCGGCACCACCTGGCCGCGACGTGCTGGGTCCGGATGCGGGATCGCTTGCAGCAGCGCGCGCGTGTAGGGGTGGCGCGGGCGGGCGAAGAGTTCCTGTTTGGACGCCACTTCGACGATGCGGCCGAGGTACATCACCGCCACGCGGTCGGCCATGTGGCGCACCACCGCCAGGTCGTGCGCGATGAACAGATAGGACAGGCCGAAGCGCGCTTGCAGGTCCTTCAACAGGTTCACGACCTGCGCCTGGATCGAGACATCGAGTGCCGAGACTGGCTCGTCGCACACCACCAGTTCCGGCTGCACCGAGAGTGCGCGCGCGATGCCGATGCGCTGGCGCTGACCGCCGGAGAATTCATGCGGGAAGCGCTGCGCGTGGTAAGGCGCGAGGCCGACCAACCCCAAAAGTTCCTCCATGCGCGCGCGGCGTTCGCCGGCGGTGGCGATGCCGTGCACCTCCATCGGTTCGATGATCGTCTGGCCGACGCGCAGGCGAGGATTTAGACTGGCATAGGGGTCCTGGAAGATGATCTGCGCGCGGCGGCGGAAGCGGCGCAGTGCGGCGGGCGATAGCGACGAGATATCCTCGCCATCGAAGCGCAGGCTGCCGCTTGTGGGTTCGATCAGCCGCAGCACGAGACGCGCGGTGGTGGACTTGCCGCAGCCGGATTCGCCAACCAGTGCCAGGGTTTCGCCGCGTGCGACGTGCAGGGATACGCCATCGACAGCGCGCACCAGACCGGCGCGGGCGGGGTAGTGTTTCGTCAGATCGGTCGCTTCGAGCAGCATCACAGCGGCGCCTTCAAACACGCGGCCGCGTGGCCCGGCACGATTTCGCGCAGCGGTGGCGGCGCGGCTTCGCAGGCCGCTTCGCTGAACGGGCAACGCGGCGCGAAACGGCAGCCCGGCGGCCAGGCGAAGGGCGGCGGCACCGTGCCTTCGATCGCGGTCAGGCGATCGCGGTCTTCATCCAGGCGCGGGATGCTGCCGAGCAAGCCGAGCGTGTAGGGGTGCTGCGGATCATCGAAAATATCGCGCGCCCTGCCCTGCTCCACCACGCGGCCGGCATACATCACCGCCACATCGTCGGCCATTTCGGCAATGACGCCGAGGTCGTGCGTGATGAGCACGATGCCCATGCCTTCCTCGCGCTGCAGGTCGCGCAGCAGGTCCAGGATTTGCGCCTGCACCGTCACGTCCAAGGCGGTTGTGGGTTCGTCGGCGATCAGCAGTTTCGGTTTGCAGGCCAGCGCCATCGCGATCATCACGCGCTGGCGCATGCCGCCGGAAAGCTGGTGCGGATATTCGTCGAAGCGCCGCGCGGCGGAGGGGATGCGCACCTTCTCCAGCGCCTCAATCGCGCGCGCGCGCAGCTGCGCGGAGGACGCCGTGCGGTCATGCGCGCGCATCGCCTCGATGATCTGGAAACCCAGGCTGTGCACCGGGTTCAGGCTGGTCATCGGTTCCTGGAAGATCATCGCAATCTCGCGCCCGCGCACCGCGCGCATCTCGCGCGAGGACAGTGGTGCCAGGTCCCGCCCTTCCAGCAACACACGCCCGCCGACGATGCGCCCGGGCCAGGCCAGCAGCCGCATGATGGACAGCGACAGCACCGATTTCCCGCAGCCGGATTCGCCCACGATGCCGAGCGTGCGCCCACGCTCCACCGCGATCGACACGCCATCCACCGCCCGCACCTCACCACCGGAGGTGCGGAAACTCGTGGCCAGGTTCTCGACCGCGAGAAGGCTCAACTCACACCCACTTGAAGGTGGGTGGCGTGATCTTCTCGACCGGCCGATGCGCCCAGTCCTGTTGCGTCGCCTTGCCAACCACGCGCTTCTGCGCCTCCGCCAGATGCAGCGCGGCGGCGCGGAAATCCATGGTCAGCACCTCGCCATCGCCGACCACCTTGCGGCCATTGACGTAGACATCCTTCACCGCGCGATCGCCCGCGGCGTAGATCAGGCTGCGCACGGGGTCGTAGGCGGGCTGCATGCGCGGATGCGTCGCATCCACCACCACGATGTCGGCGCGGCAGCCGACGGCGAGGCGGCCGATATCATCGCGCCCGAGCGCCTGCGCGCCGCCCACCGTCGCGGCTTCGAAGACATCCGTCGTGGTCATGGTGCGCGGGTCGGTCGCCTGGGTGCGCGCCATGTAGGCCACGAGCCGCATCTCATCGAGCATGTTGTGCGGGTAGGTGTCGGTGCCGACGCCGAGCTTCACGCCGGCCCGCTTGTAGCGCCCGAAATCCTTCATGGTGATGCCGCGCCGCGCGAAGACGGTGGGGCAATGCGCGACCGTGGTGCCGGTCTCCGCCAGGATGCCGAGGTCGCGCTTGGTGTGCCACGGCGTGCTCGGGTGGTCGTCCAGGAAGATGCCGTGCCCGATGATCGCGCGTTCATCCAGCAGGCCCATTTCGTGCAGCCACTGCACTGGCGTGAAGCCGTGGCGGCGGGTGATTTCGTGGAATTCCACCACGGATTGCGCCGCGTGAATCTGCCATGACAGGCCGCGCGCACGCGCCTCCGCGCGTGAATCGCGCAGCAATTCCGGCGCGCAGGTGTCGATCTGCGCCGGGCAGGCCATGCCGAACAACAGGCCCGATGGATGCTGCTCCGCGCGCTCGATCAGCGTGAAGGCTTCCTCCATCGCCTTTTCGCCCGCGCGCGCGTCCCACTCGTATTCGACGACGTGGCCATTCTTGGTGAACCAACGCGCCGATTTGAACATCGGCGCGATGCAGACGCGCATGCCCGCCTCCGCCAGCAGGTCGAGCCAACCCGGATGCGCCATCGACAAATCCGCCAGCGTCGTGACGCCCGACAGCAGCAATTCCGACAGCGCGACACGCACGCAATCAGGAATC
>JAAFHD010000319.1:4035-4488 GCA_013298245.1 Alphaproteobacteria bacterium | reverse complement strand
AGGCGGCGCTGAGGAGGTGGTGGCGGATGCCATCGCCGGCCGCCGCGCGGAGGTGTTCCTGGTCTCCAAGGTGTATCCGCACAACGCGTCGCGCACCAAGCTCCCGGCGGCGCTGGCGCGCAGCCTGAAGCGGCTGAAGACCGACGTGCTGGATTGCTATCTGCTGCATTGGCGCGGCTCCTTCCCGCTGGCTGATACGGCCGAGGCGATGCAGCGGATGCAACAGGCGGGACATATTCGCAGCTGGGGTGTGTCGAATCTGGACCTGGGCGAGGTGCGGTCGTTGCCCGCCGGCTGCGCCACCAACCAGGTGTTGCTGCACTTGGGCGAACGCGGCGTGGAATTCGACCTGGCCCCCTGGATGGCGGCGCGCGCGATGCCGCTGATGGCCTATTCGCCGCTGGGGCAGGGCGCAATTCTGGACCACCCAGCACTGGCACGGCTGGCCGCGGC
>JAAFHD010000319.1:2369-4025 GCA_013298245.1 Alphaproteobacteria bacterium | reverse complement strand
GCATGGTGTGACACCGGCGGCGATCGCGCTGGCCTGGGTGATGACGCGGCCCGGCACCATGGCCATCCCCAAGACATCCAGCGCCGCGCGCGTGGCGGAAAACGCCCGCGCGCGCGACGTCACACTGACACCCGATGACCTGGCCGCTTTGGACGCCGCTTTTCCGCCGCCGCGCCGCAAACGGCCCTTGGCGATGCTTTAGAGATTTTTCTCTTCAGCTTGCTTCAGAGAAAAACCTCTAGCCGTTGTTGAGAGGCCGATTCACTGGCCAGGCTGATTCAGCCTGTCCAGATCGGACTCTAGTCCACGACCACCGCACTGCGGCTACGCCACGCCCCGGGCGGCATGCCGGTCGCGTCGCGGAAGCGGTCATTCATGTGGCTCTGGCTGGCAAAGCCGCAGGCCAGCGCGATTTCCGCCAATGGCAGCCGGCCTTCCAGCATCAGCGCCTTCACGCGCTTCACCCGTTCGGTGATCACATAGCGGTGCGGCGGTTGGCCGGTGGCGGCGCGAAAGGCGCGATGGAAGCGCACCACCGGCATGCCCGCGAAGGCCGCGAGTGCGGCCACCGACAGATCCGCATCCTCAAGCCGGGCTTCGATATGCGCCAGCACGCGTTCCAGTTCCGGCGCCGAGAGTGGTGCTGCCGATACCGGCGCGGCTGCCGGCACATCGGGTGCGATGCCGACCGCGATGCGCGCCACGGCCGCGCGCGCCAGCGCGTCGAACATCGCAACGCTCGCCTCATTGGCCTGGCGGCGCCATTGCAGGGCAGCGCGCATCGCATCCGCCAGGCCCGCCAGCACCGGGTCATGCTGGCCGACGAAGCCGCGCGGCGCCTGTGCCACGCCCGCGCGGCGCAAGGCCTGCACCAGCGCGCTGTCCTCGAAGGCGATGTTCACCAGGTGGCACGGCCCGCCGAGGGCCACCGCGCGCACCTCGCCGGCGGGGATGAAGGCGGCGGTGCCCGGTGCCAGTGCGGCTTCGGCCGGCGCGCGCCAGGCACGCCGCCCCGCCATCGGCAGCGACACCGCCAACAGATGGCAGGCGCCGGCCGCATACATGGGCGGCGGGTCGTCCGTCAGGTCGGTGCATTCCAGCGCGAACCAGCGGCCGCAGATGCGGCTGCCCAGGCTTGGCAGCGCGTCGAGCGCGCGCGGTTCGGCACGGTGTGAAGGATTGGGCATCTGGGCGCGATCATTTGCGCCGCGGGCGCGCCGAACCATTGCCTTTTGTGTTGCTGACAGGCGCGGAATCGCAGCCGTGGTCGAAGGCGTCCAGCGCATCCAGCAGCAGCCCCAGCGCTTCGGTTGCCGCCGAGGCCAGCGGCTGTTCGGCCAAGGCTTCCGCAAGGCGCAGCATCGCGTCGCGTTCGGCCCTGTTGCGGATGGTGATCAAGGGTCGCGACGCCTGCATCGTGGGCCAAGCATGCGGCCGCGCGGATGCGTGATCTTCCGCCGATGATCCGCGCGCAGGAATACGGAATACCGCGATCGTTGCGCGGAAGAACCACACCCGCCGAACCCGCAGCATGCATCCGCGAGAGCCGCCAAACCGTAGTGGCTTCGGAAGGAGAACAGGAATGAAGCGAAATATCGCAATTGCCGCCTTGGCCGCCATCACTCTGGCGGGCTGCGGCCTGATGGACCCGGGCGG
>JAAFHD010000319.1:0-2359 GCA_013298245.1 Alphaproteobacteria bacterium | reverse complement strand
GGTGGGTGTGATGTCCACCGGTGGTGACGGCTCGGGCACGGTGCCCATCGTTGAAGGTGGCGCACGCGGGCCTGGCGTCAGCGCGGGGCCGGCGCGGGTGACTGGTGTGATGTCCACCGGCGGCGATGGCTCGGGCACAGTGCCGGTCATCGAGCGCGGCCCGGTCGGCGGCGGCAACTTCGGTGACCCGCGGCCGGGTCGTGTGGTGGGCGTGATGTCCACCAGCGGCGATGGTTCGGGCACAGTGCCGGTCATCGAGCGCGGCGCGCCCGGCTCCGGCCGCCGGTAAGCGTTCAGTGGTTGCCGCGGCGTGGCCTCGAAGGCCACGCCGCGAAGCCGTTGCCGATCAAGCCGCGATCGCGTGGGCGGCTTGCGTTTCGATCGCGGTGATCTCGGCGCGCAGCCATTCGACGAAGCGCGTGGCCAGCGCGGATTGCGGCCGTTCCGCATACCACCCGCCCATCACGACGCCCGGTCCCAGCACCTGGCGCAACCGCCCCTCCAGCAATGCCGTGCCGGCCAGCGTGGTGCAGGCCAGCGCGATGCCGCTGCCCACCTCGGCCGCCGCCAGCAGGCTGGCCTTGTCGGGCATGATGATGCCGGGGCCGGCGGGGGCCGGGCCATTGCCGGTCAGGCGCAGCCATTCCTGCCAGGCAGCGGCCGTGCGGTGATGCAGCAAGGTCTGGCCATCCAGCGCAGCAGCCTTGGGCAAGGGCGGCCCGCCCGGTGCAGTGACAGCGACGATCGGCGGCTTGGACAGCAGCACGCCATCGGGCATGGCGCCGATGCGGCAGAAAACGATACGGCTGCGTGGCGCATCGGCGGTGGAGGGTTCATCCGCCGCCAGCCGGAAGCCGATGCCCGGCACCGCACGCCTGAGTGCCGCCAGGCGGGGTGCGATGAAACGCACCAGCATCGCACTGTCGCACATCACCATCAGGCTGAGCGGCTCGCCGCGTGCCTGGGCGGAGAGGCGGTCGGTCGCGGTCTCTATGCTGCCGAAGGCGCCGCGGATGGCGGCGTGATAATCAATGCCCGCGGGCGTGAGCGCGATGCCGCGCCCCTCACGGCGCAGCAGGGCGGTGCCGATGCGGCGTTCCAGTGCTGCGACATGGCGGCTGATGGTGGTGGGGCCGACCGATAATTCTTCCGCCGCGCGCGCGATGCCGCCCGTCCGGGCGACCGCTTCGAAGGCTCTCAGGGCGGTCAGAGAAACGCGCATAACCTCTCCGTTCAGGGTGCATTGGGCGTCGGGGCTACGCAGCGGCGGGCGCCCAGGTTACGCCGCACCCCTTGCGCGGCGGGCAGTGTGGCGCGATCTGTCCGGTCATGCCCTTCCTGGACCCCGAAGCCGCGCGCCGATTGCACGGTGATACCACAGCTGCCTCGCGGGAGCTGGATTTGCGCGGCGCGGCACCCGCCCTGGCCGAGGCCGCGCTGGCAGCCGCCCTGGCGCGGCCAGGCGCGCTGCCCGAGAGCTTGCTGGTGCGGATTTCGCCCGCGACTCCGACCAGCGGCGAGACGCTGTTCCAACCGCTCGCGCGGCAATTGCTGGCCGCGCGCCGGCAGGGCCTGGTGCTGGCCTTCGCGCCGTTGCCGCCCGCCGCCGGTGCTGGTTTTCACGTCACGTTGCCGGGCCTGGCGGAGCGCGCGGCATGAACCCCATCGCCACCACCATCGACGAGATCGCCGACGATTTCGACCTGCTGGATGACTGGGAGGAACGCTACCGCCACGTCATCGACCTGGGCCGCAAGCTGGCCGAATGGCCCGAGGCCGACCGGCGCGAAGACGAACGCGTGGCGGGCTGCCAGTCCCGCGTGTGGCTGCGCGCGACCGCGCGGGATGGCCGGCTGCATTTCCAGGCGGCGTCGGACAGCGCGATCGTGCAGGGGCTGCTGGCGTTGATCCTGGCGGTCTATGACGGGCGGGGGGCGGCTGAAATTCTGGACCAGGCGCCGGATTTCCTGGCGCGATTCGGGTTGGCGGAACATCTCTCGCCATCGCGGCGCAATGGCACGGCGGCGGTGATCGGGCGGATCAGGGCGATCGCGGCTACGGGTCCGCAGTGATGTTGGCGGCGCGGATCAGCGCGCCCCAACGGTCGAGTTCAGTGCGGATATAGGCGCCGAATTGCGCGGGTGTCGCGGGTGGCAGCGGCACCAGGCCCATCTGCGTCAGCCGCGCGCCCATCTCGGGGCGTGCCAGCAATGCGGCGGCGGATGTCGCGAGGCGCGTGATCAGTTCCGTCGGCGTGCCGGCGGGTGCGACCACGCCCTGCCAGGCGGCGGCCTCGAAATCGGGTATGCCGGCTTCGATCATCGTCGGGATGTCGGGCGTGGCCGCGAGCCGCGTGCGC
>JAAFHD010000320.1 GCA_013298245.1 Alphaproteobacteria bacterium | reverse complement strand
CTTGGGAAGGTGGGCGGATTTCTGGCAGCGTGATCGCGGGAAGCGGCCTGCGCCGTGGCTTTGCCAACACCGGGAAGCTGGCGCCCTATGGCACGCTGAACCTTGGCATCGCGCAGGATTTCACCGGGCCGGATGGCGGGCGCTGGACGTTGCGTGGGGATATCCTGAACCTGCTGGACACGCGTGCGCAGCTGCGTGATGGGTCAGGCATCGGGGTGGGCGCGCCGCAGTTTCTGCCCAGGCGCGGGTTCTATGCGGGGTTGGCGCGGGCGTTCTGAATTGCCTTACTGCCTTACTATCTTGCGATCTTACCGCCCCTGAAGGGGTGGTTGCGGGGGGCGGATGCGGTTGTCAAACAGCGAGCCGAAGATAGGAAAATCAACACATTCAGTCAAGCGAAAACCGCAATCCGGGCGCTAGCGTTAGCGCGGGCGAGGTCGGATGCGGTTGAATGGCGCCGCCACCCGCCCCGATCTTGACCACCCGCGCCCGTGCTGCGCCAATCGCGCAATGATCGCAGGAAACCGCCCATGTCCTTCACCACCCGCCCCGAAATCGCCGCCACCTTCGGGGCTGTCGCCAGCACGCATTGGATCGCGAGCCAGGTCGGCATGGCGGTGCTGGAGCGCGGCGGCAATGCCTTCGATGCGGCGGCCGCGGCGGGCTTCACCTTGCAGATCGTCGAACCCCACCTGAACGGCCCCGGTGGCGACGCGCCCATCATCATCCATGACGCCAAGGCGGGGCGGCAGCACGTCATCTGCGGCCAGGGCCCGGCGCCCGCGGGCATGACGATTGCGCATCTGCGCGACCATCTGGGCTTGGATATCGTGCCCGGCACGGGTTTCCTGTGCGCGCCCATCCCCGGCGCTTTCGACGCCTGGATGCTGATGCTGCGCGACCACGGCACCTGGCGCCCGCGCGAAGTGCTGGAATACGCCATCGGCTATGCGCGGGACGGCGCGCATATGGTGCCGCGCATCCAGGCCACGGTGGACACGGTGCGGCCCTTGTTCGAGACCGCCTGGCCGACCAGTGCGGCGCTATGGCTGCGGGGCGGCGGGCCGAAGGGCGGGCAGCTCTATGCCAACCCCGAACTGGCCGACACCTACACGCGCATCGTGACCGAGGCCGAGGCCGCCGGCGATGGCCGCGAGGCGCAGATCGATGCCGCGCGGCGCGCTTTCTACCAGGGGTTCGTGGCGGAAGCCGCCGACCGTTTCGCGCGGTCCTTCGAGGCGCTGGACACCTCCGGCCGCCGCCACCAGGCGGTGCTGACCGCGCAGGACATGGCGGGCTGGCGTGCGACATACGACGAACCGCTGCGGCTGGATGCGCATGGCGTCACCACGCTGAAATGCGGCCCCTGGTCCCAGGGCCCGGCGATGCTGATGACGCTGGCCTTGCTGGATCAGATGGATATCGGCGCGCTGGACCCCATGGGTGCTGAACTCGTGCATGTGTTCATCGAGGCGCAGAAACTGGCCTTCGCCGACCGCGAGGCCTGGTGCGCGGACCCGGCCTTCTTCGATGCGCCGGTGCAGACGCTGCTCTCACCGGCCTACAACGCCGCGCGCCGCGCGCTGATTGGGCGCGAGGCTTCGCGCGATTGGCGCCCCGGCGCGCCCGATGGCCGCGCGCCGCTGACGGTCAGCTACGAGGCCGCGGTCGCGCGCGCGAAGGAAGCGCGCCAGGCGGCAGGCTCGGGCGAACCCACTGTTTCGCGCCTCGGCGCCTCGGGCGGCGATACCTGCCACATCGACGTCATCGACCGCTGGGGCAACATGGTCAGCGCGACACCCAGCGCCGGCTGGCTGCAATCCTCGCCCGCCATTCCGGGGCTTGGCTTCTGTCTCGGCTCGCGCTGCCAGATGTTCTGGCTGGAGGACGGCCTGCCCAATTCGCTGCGCCCCGGCCAGCGGCCCCGCACCACGCTGTCGCCGGCGATGGTGCTGAAGGATGGCCGCGCCTGGATGGCCTTTGGCACGCCTGGCGGCGAGCAACAGGACCAATGGCAGCCGCTGATGCTGTTGCGGATGCTCTATCATTCGATGGGCATCCAGCAGGCGATCGACGCGCCGGCCTTCCACTCCGAACACTGGATTTCCAGCTTCTGGCCACGCGGTGCCAAGCCCGCGAAGCTGGTGTTGGAAGGGCGTTACGCGGCCGATGTCGCGGCCGATCTGCGCGCCCGCGGGCACGATGTGGAAATGGGCGGCGATTGGTCCGAAGGCCGCCTGGTCGGCGCGCGGCTGGAGCGCGACGGCCAGATTTTTGCCGGCGCCAATCCGCGCGGCATGCAGGGCTACGCGGTCGGGCGCTAGAGTCCGATCCGAACAGGCCGAATCGGCCTGTCCGGTGAATCGGCCTCTCAACAACGGGTAGAGGTTTTTCTTTGAAGCAAGCTGAAGAGAAAAAACTCTAAGGCCGGTCAGGTCGTGACCGGCCTGATCCCCATCGCCAGCGTGCGCTCATCCATGCGCGGCTGGTGTTGCAGCCCGCGGCGCAGGCCCCAGAAATTCGTCAGATGCAGCAGCGGGAACATCGGCACATTCTGCGATGTCCAGCGCACCAGGCCCGCGATCGCGCGTTCGCGCGCGCCGTCATCCATGATGCCGGCCGCGCGGTCCACCATCGCGTCGAATTCTGTGTTCGAGAAGCGGCGCTGGTTGGACACGCCGGTGCGCGCCTGCGGGTTGAAGGTCTGCAGGATGTTGACCGGGAAGTTCAGCCCTTCGCCGGTGGTGCTGCCCCAGCTGGTCATCGCCATGCCGAAATCCTGCCGCGCCGAACGGGCGGAGACCGCCGCGCGTCCACATTTGCGCGACTGCTTGCGCCAGGCGCGCGTCGTTCGGGAAGCGGTCATTCGGGGTGGAGAGCGTCACCCGAAACCCTTGCGGGAAGCCCGCTTCGGCCAGCAGGCGGCGCGCGCCATCGGCGTCGAACGCCGGCGGGCCGGTTTCCGGGTCGAAGGACCAGACGCCGTTGGGCAGCCATTGGCCGGCCGCGGTCGCCAGGCCGTCCATGCCGGCCTGCACCAGTGCGCCGCGGTTGATCAGCATGTTCAACGCGCGGCGCACGCGCACATCCTGATAGGGGTTGGCGTTGATGGGCTGGCCGGCATTGTCGGTGACACCCGGCACGGCGCCGGTGCGCGAGAAATCGGGCTGGATATAGACCATGCGGACCGAGGGAATTTCGCTGACCGTCACGCGCGGTTCGCGGCGCATGCGCGGCACGTCGGTCAGGCTGATCTGGTCGATCACATCCACATCGCCCGCCAGCAATGCCGCGGTGCGTGCGCTGTCATTGGCGATGAAGCGGTAGGAAACCCGCGCCCAGGGCTGCGCCGGGCCCCACCAATTCTCGTTGCGCACGAGTTCGGTGCGATCGCCCGCGCGGTGCGAGGCCAGGCGGTATGCGCCGGTGCCGATCGCGGCGCGGCCGGAATTATAGTCTTCGGTGGCCGCACCGGTGCCGGCGTGGCGCGAGATGATGGCGACCGAACCGAGGTCGGGCAGCAGTGTGGGCGTGGGCCGGCTGGTGTGGATGCGGATGGTCAGCGGGTCCACGATTTCCAGGCGCGCGATGGTGCGCAGGAAGCTGCCGAAACCGCCCGGGCTGCCAGGGACATTGGGCGCGCGCTCGAAGGTGAAGGCCACGTCGTCGGCCGTGAAGGGCCGGCCGTCATGCCATTGCACGTTGGGCCGCAGCTTGAATTCCCAGAGATTCTCGTTGACCACGCGCCATTCGGTGGCCAGGCCCGGCTGGATGCGCGCGCGTTCGTCGCGCACCACCAGCATGTCGAAGATGTGCTGCTTCAGCATGTTGTTCGGTGCCGCATTGAAGAAATGCGGGTCGATGCTGGTGATGGAACCGCCGATGGCGATGGTCAGGGTGTTGGTCTGCGCGGCGGTGTCGTGCGTGGCGAAAATGGCCGGCGCGGACAGCGCGCTGATGCCCAGCGCGCGGCGGGTCGTGATGGGCATGGGTGCCTCCCTGGCCAAGATGAACGTCACGTCATCTAGGCCGGGAGGCGCCCTGCGGCTAGCCCCTATTTCGCCGGGTTGGCGACCCCGTGCTTCTTCATGATGTAGTATTGCTGCGCGACCGACAGCACATTGTTCCAGGCCCAGTAGATGATCAGACCGGCCGGGAAGCTCGCCAGCATGAAGGTGAAGATCAGCGGCATCCAGGCGAAGATCTTCGCTTGTATCGGGTCGGGCGGGGCCGGGTTCACCTTGAACTGGATCCACATGGTGATGCCCATGATGATCGCCCAGGCCGGCATATGCAGGAACAAGGGCGGGTCCCAGGGGATCAGGCCGAAGAGGTTGAACAGGTTGGTCGGGTCCAGCGCCGAGAGATCCTGGATCCAGCCGAAGAAGGGCGCGTGGCGCATTTCAATGGTGACGAACAGCACCTTGTAGAGCGCGAAGAAGACCGGAATCTGGATCAGGATGGGCAAGCAGCCGGAGGC
>JAAFHD010000317.1 GCA_013298245.1 Alphaproteobacteria bacterium | reverse complement strand
TGGCAGCCGCAATGGCAGCCGTGCCGGAAGCCACCTGGCGCGCAACGTTGCAATGCCTGACGCGCTTCGATCGGCGCGCGGATATCGCGCGCATCACGGCGCCCACATTGTGCATCGCCGGCGCGCAGGATGCGGTGGCGCCGCCGCGCACCATGCAGCGCATGGTCGACACCATCGCCGGCGCGCGCCTGGCGGTGATCGACAATGCCGGCCATGTGCCGCACCTGGAACAGCCCGCCGCCTTCGAAGCCGCGCTGCGCGATTTCCTGACTGACATATGAATTTTCATATGCCATCTTGCGCCCCGCCATGGACCAAGCCCTGACCCAGACCGACGCGCCGATCTTCGACCCGCGCGCCTTCCGCCTGACCACCTTCGAAGCCGCGCTGACCGCCCGCGCCCGCGAATTCGGCGCGCGTGTTCTGGCGCCGCGCGCCGCCCGCTGGGACCGCGAGGCGTCCTTCCCCACCGACAACTATCGCGACATGGCGGCCGAGGGCTGGCTCGGCATCTGCATCCCCGAAGCCGATGGCGGCATGGGTGCGGATTTCCGCGCCTATTGCCTGGTGGCGGCGGAGCTGGGTCGCTATTGCGGCGCCACCGCGCTGACCTGGAACATGCATGTGTGCAGCACGCTCTGGACCGGTGTGCTGACCGACGATCTGGAGATGGACACGGCCACACGCACGCAGCACCACGCGCATCGTGGCGTGCACTACCAGCGCATCCTGGCCGATGGCGCGATCTATTCGCAGCCGTTTTCGGAAGGTGGCGCGGCGGCTTCGGGTGCTGCCGCCTTCGGCACCACGGCGCGCCGCGTGGATGGCGGCTTCATCATCAACGGCAAGAAAATCTTCGCGTCCTTGGCGGGCCACGCGCACCACTACGGCATCCTCTGCACCGACATCACCGACGGCACCGCCTCCCGCCGCAACACGCTCTATCTCGGCGTTCCGGCTTCGGCGCCAGGCGTTTCCGTCGTCGGCGAATGGGACCCCTTGGGCATGCGCGGCACCGTCAGCCGCAACCTGCTTTTCCAGGATGTTTTCGTGCCCGAGGACGCGCTGCTGATGCCGCCCGGCCTCTACTTCCAGGCCGCCACCCGCTGGCCGCACATGTTCATGACGCTGACCCCCACCTATATGGGCCTGGCGCAGGCCGCGCATGATTTCACCGTGCGCTACCTGCGCGGCGAACAACCCGGCACGCCGCCCGTCAAGCGCCGCATGTACCCCACCAAGCAGATCGCCATGGCCGAGATGCGCGTCATGCTGGAACAGACCAAGGCGCTGTGGTTCGCCGCCATCACCGAGGCCGGGCCTGACCCCTCCAAGGAAGGCGTGCTGCGTGCGCTGGCCGCGCAGCACACGGTGATGGAAAACGCCAATGCCCTGGCCGCGAAAGCCATCCGGACATGCGGCGGCCAAGCCATGCTGAAATCCCTGCCGCTGGAACGCATCTACCGCGACAGCCGCTGCGGTTCGCTCATGCTGCCCTGGACCGCGGAGCTGTGCATCGACCGCATCGGCCGCGATGTTTTGTATGAGCGTGGCGAAACGGACGAATAAGGTGCCATAACAAGGCGATGCCTGACGCCAAGATCATCGCCTTTCCGGTCCGCCCGCGCCCCGTCCCGGTGGCGCAGCCTGGCCTGTGGTCGGCCTTTGAAAACACCGCACTGCGCTTCCCCGACCGCATCGCCATCCGCGACGCCGATGGCGGCATGACCTATGCCGCGCTGCGCCACATGGCATCGCAACTGGCCGAACGCCTGACCCGCATCGCCGAGGCCGCCGGCCCCGACCACCACCAGGTGGGCATGCTGGGCCAGAACAGCGCCGCGCATCTGGTCACGCTGTTCGCCTGCGCGCGCGCCGGCCTGACCATGGTGCCGATCAACTGGCGCCTGTCGGAAGAAGAATGGCGCTGGCAGGCCGAAGACGCGCGGCTGTGCGCCGTGATCGAAGGCTTCGGCCACCGCATGCCGGAAGCCTTCATGCAGCACCACGGCATCGCGACACTCACCGCCGGCACGCTGCGCCTGCTGCCGCGCGAATACGCGCCCGGCCCTGACCGCGCGACGCCCGACACACCCGTGCTGCTCTGCTACACCAGCGGCACCACGGGCCGGCCCAAGGGCGCGGTGCTGACGCAAGGCGCGGTGCTGGCCAATGCGCGCCATGCGCAACTCATCTTCAGTTTCACGCCGCAGGATGTGGTGCTGACGGTGCTGCCGATGTTCCATGTCGGCGGGTTGAATATCCAGACGGTGCCCGCACTGCTGGCCGGCGCGACCGTGGTGCTGCACCAGAAATTCGACCCGGAATTGTTCTTCGACACGCTCGCGCGCGACCGCCCAACAGCCACGCTGCTGGTACCCGCGGTGATGCGCGCGCTGGTCGAACATCCGCGCTGGGTAGGCGCGGATCTATCCTGCCTGCGCGCGGTGGGCGCCGGTTCTTCCATCATGTCGCCCGCCGACGTCGCGGCCTTCAACGCGCGCGGATTGCCGGTGCAGATCGTCTATGGCGCCACCGAAACCGCGCCCATCGCCATCGCGCAAACACGCGAGGAAGCCGCCGCACACCCCGCCGCGCTGGGCCTGCCCATCGGCGATTGCGCCGCGCGCCTGGGCCCGGATGGCGAAATCCAACTGCGCGGCCCCAACGTCATGCATGGCTACTGGAAAACCCCGCCCGGCGAGGGTTTTTCCGACGATGGATGGTTCCGCACCGGCGATCTTGGCGCGGTGGATTCCAATGGCCGCTGGCATTTCACCGATCGGCTGAAGCACATCATCATTTCCGGCGGCGAGAACATCTCCCCGGCGGAAGTGGAACGCGTGCTGGCCACCGCACCAGGCGTGGCCGAATGCGCCGTGGTGGGCCGCACCGACCCACGCTGGGGCGAAGTGCCCATCGCCGTCGTGGTGCCCGCCGAGGGCTTCAACGCCGACGCCGTTCTGCACCACTTCGAAGGCCGCCTGGCGCGCTTCAAGCACCCACGCGCGGTGGTCACGCTGCCCACCTTGCCGCGCACCGCGCTGGGCAAGGTGAACATCGCCGAACTCAAGCGGATGCTGGGGTAAACACCTCCTGCCACGCGCCCACCAGCGCCGCATCAACTTCCGCCATCGTCACCAACTGGCCCAGCGCATGCAGGCTGGTGACACCATGTTCCTGCACGCCGCACGGCACGATGCCGGAGAAATGCGACAGCTCCGGCTCCACATTCAGCGCGATGCCGTGCCACGCCACCCAGCGCGTCACGCGCACGCCAATCGCGCCGATTTTTTCCTCCACGCCATCGCGCGCCACCCAGATTCCCACACGCCCCGCGCGCCTTTCACCGCGCACATTGAAGCGGTCCAGCGCGCGGATCATCCATTCCTCCAGCGCCGCGACATAGGCGCGCACATCGCGCGGCGGCACCGGCCCATGCGCGCGCGTCAGGTCCAGCATCACATAGGCCACGCGCTGGCCTGGCCCGTGATAGGTCCATTGCCCGCCACGCCCCGCCGCGACTGTGGGGAAGCGCGCATCGCGCAAATCCTCGGCGCGCGCGGATGTACCGGCGGTGTAGGTGGGCGGGTGTTCGACCAGCCAGACGCATTCGGGCGCGTCACCCGCCTGGATGGCCGCAACACGCGCGCCCATCGCCGCGATCGCCGGTTCATAGGCGACCAACCCGTCGGACGCCGACCACTCGACGCCATCGCGCAGCACACCGGTTGGAATCAGCATGGCCCTGTTATGGGGCGCGCCGCGCCACGTTGAAAGCCGCCGCCGCCTGGGCTATGCGATGCCGGCACAAGCGGCCATGGCGGAATGGTAGACGCGCCAGCTTGAGGTGCTGGTGGGGGCAACCCCGTGGAAGTTCGAATCTTCTTGGCCGCATTTTCCGATTGAACCGATGATCCCCCCTGACCTCCCCATCAACGAGGCCCTGCCCGCGCTGCTGTCCGCGCTGCAAGCCGGCAACACGGCCGTGCTGGTCGCCCCACCAGGTGCGGGCAAGACCACTGCCGTGCCATTGGCGCTGATGGACGAAGCCTGGGCACAGGGCCGCATCCTGGTGCTGGAACCGCGACGCGTCGCCGCCCGCGCCGCCGCGCGCCGCATGGCGGAATTGCTGGGCGAGGCACCCGGCGCGCGCATCGGCCTGGCCACCCGCCTGGACCGCATCGGCGGCCGCGACATGCGCGTGGAGGTGGTCACCGAAGGCTTGCTGGTGCGCCGCCTGCAATCCGACCCCGGCCTGGATGGCGTCGCCGCGGTGATCTTCGACGAAGCCCATGAACGCAACCTGGACACCGACCTGGCGCTGGCGCTGTGCCTGGATTTGCAACGCAGCCTGCGGCCGGAACTGCGCCTGCTGGCGATGTCCGCCACGCTGGACGGCGCCGCTTTCGCGCGGCTGCTGGACGCGCCCGTCATCGAAAGCATGGGCCGCGCTTACCCAGTGGATCTGCGCCACCGCGCGCGCGACCTGCCG
>JAAFHD010000316.1 GCA_013298245.1 Alphaproteobacteria bacterium | reverse complement strand
TCCCGGCCCTTGGTGGGTGGGGGTCTGGGGGAGGGCAAAGCCCTTCCCCAGGGCCACCCATGTCATCGCGCCAACCCCTACGGCCTCTGCGCCAGGTAGTGTGCGATGGCGGTCAGGTCGGGGTTGGTCAGGCCGTGGAGTAGGCCGTTCATTTGGGTATCGGCGCCGACGCGTTGGTTGTCGCGGTATTCTTGCATGCTGTGCAGCAGGAAGTCTTCGCGTTGGTGGTTGATGCGTGGGACGTTGGCGCGGCCGGAGTAGTCGGGCAGGTGGCAGGCTTGGCAGTTGCGTGTGGCGGAGAGTTCGGCGCCGCGGGTGATGAGGGTGGGGTTGGGTGTGCCGCGTTCGGGGTGAGGGGTTGAGGGCAGGCTGGCGAAGTGGGCGGCCAGGTCTTCGATGTTGCGATCCGAGAGGCCGCGCGCGGGTTCGGCCATGGCGGGGACTTGGCGCAGGCCTTCGCGGAACAGGATCATTTGCAGGGTGATGTAGTCGGCTTGTTGGCCGGCGAGTGATGGCATGTGCGGTATCGCGGAGATGCCGCCAGCGCCGTGGCAGGCGGCGCAGTTGCGTTCGGCGGCGAGTGCGGCGCCGCGTGTCGCGTCCTGGGCGGTGGCGGGTAAAGCGAGGGCGGCGACCAGTGTGGCCGCCGCCCCCAGAAGTGCAGCGCGCATCAGCGCCGGTAGGTGATGCGGTAGATCGCGCCGTTCTCCTCGTCGGAGACCAGCAGCGAGCCGTCGGGCATGGTCAGGATGCCGGCGGGGCGGCCCAGGAAGCGCTGGCCAGCGTCATCGCGCAGGCCGCCGAGGAATTCCTCCTGCACCAGGCGGCCGTCGATTTCGCGCACCACGACGACGTTGAAGCCGGAGAGGCGCGAGCGGTTCCAGGAGCCGCGGTTGGCGATGAAGAGGGCGTTGCGATAGGCCTCGGGGAAAGCGGTGCCGCGGTAGAAATGCGTGCCGATGGGGGCGACGTGCGGCCCCAGGATCATCGCCGGCGGCGGGAATTCGGAGCAGACGCGTTGGGCCGGCACGGCGGGGTCCTGGAAGCCGCCTGCGCACCAGGGGAAGCCATGGTGTTCGCCGCGGCGGATGTTCACGTGCAGCGTGTCGGAGGGGTTGTCATTGCCGGCCCAGTCGCGCGCGTGGTTGGAGAACCACAGGCGGCCGGTGGTCGGGTGGAAGTCGAAGCCGACGGAGTTGCGCACGCCGCGCGCTTCGATGCGGCGGTCGGTGCCGTCGGGGTTGAAGCTGGCGATCAGCGCGTAGCGTTCGCCATCGGTTTCGCAGATGTTGCAGGGCACGCCGCGTGGGATGTAGAGGCGGCCGTCCGGGCCGAACTGGATGTGTGTCCAGCCATGGTGTGCGGCGTCGGGCAGGTTGAAGGCGGCGGTCATGTCGACCGGCTGCGGGTTGGCGAGGTTCGCCTCCACATTGTCCACGCGCAGGATGCGGTTGATGGCGGAGACGTAGAGCGAGCCGTTGTGGATCGCGAGGCCGGAGGGCTGTGTGAGGCCCTGCATGAAGGTGCTGACCTGGCGTTCCGTGCCGGTGTCGCGCACGGCGTAGACGCGGCCGATGACGCGGGTGCCGACGAAGACGGTGCCGTTCGGGCCGCGCACCATGACGCGGGCACCTGGCAGGCCGTGTGCCCAGAGTTCCGCCTGGAAGCCTTGCGGCAGGCGCAGTGCGGCGGTGGGGATGCGTTCGACCGGCGTCGCGGTCAGGCGCGGTGTGTGCGGGGCCAGGGTGGAGCCGGACATTTCGGCCGGGCGGCCCTGCTGCCAGGCGGGTGGGGCGGCGGGTGCCTGTGCCCAGGCAAGCCCGGGTGCGGCGATGGCGGCGAGCGCCAGCAGGTGACGACGGATCATGGTTTGGTCCTCCCGATTATTGCCGCAATAGAAGGATGCGCGCGCGGCTTGCGCAAGGGTGGGCGAGCGTTCCGGTCAGGAAAATTCGCGGTAGCGGAATGTGTTGGTGGCGGCCTTTTCCAGGGCATCGGCCAGCACGGCATGATGGGGGGAGAGCGCGCAGGCGGGGTCGGTGTTGGCGGCGTCGCCGGTCAGCGCGAAGGCCTGGCAGCGGCAGCCGCCCCAGTCGATTTCGGCGCGCTCGCAGCCCTGGCAGGGGGCCGGCATCCAGGCCGTGCCGCGGAAGCGGTTGAAGGCCGGCGCGTGGTGCCAGGCGTCGTGCAGAGAGGTGTCGCGGATGTTGGGGAAGACCATGCCGGTGATGGATTGCGCGGCGTGGCAGGGCAGCACATCGCCATTGGGGGCGACGGCGAGGAAACGCGAACCCCAGCCGCCCATGCAGGGCTTGGGGCGGTGCGCGTGGTAGTCGGGGACGACGTAGTCGATGCGCAATTCGCCGCGCGCGGCGTTGACGATGCGCGTGGCTTCATCGAGCTGCGCGCGGGTGGGGAGAAGCGCGTCGCGATTGGCCAGCGCCCAGCCGTAGTATTGGACGTGGGCGACTTCGAGACGGGCGGCACCCCAGGCGCGGGCGAGGTCGATGATGGCTTGCAGGTTGTGCAGGTTCTGGCGGTGGACGACGGCGTTGATGGTGAGTGGCAGGCCGGCCTCGCGGACCAGCTGTGCGGCGGTGCGCTTGCGGGCGTGGGCGCCGGGCATGCCGCCGATGTTTTCGGCGTTGGTGGTGTCGGCGTCCTGCACGGAGAGTTGCACGTGGTCGAGGCCGGCGGCGGTGAGGCGCGAGAGGAGTGCGGCGTCGAGCAGGACGCCGGCGGTGATGAGGTTGGTGTAGAGGCCGGCCTGGTGCGCGGCGGCGGTGATGTCGACGATGTCGCGGCGCGCGGTGGGTTCGCCGCCCGACAGGTGGGTTTGCAGGCAGCCCAAGGCGGCGGCTTCGGTGAAGACGCGGGACCATTCGGCGGTGGTGAGTTCGGCGCTGGCGCGGGTGAGTTCGGCGGGGTTGGAACAATAGGGGCAGCGCAAGGGGCAGCGATGCGTGAGCTCGGCCAGCAGGGCGAGCGGGGCGTTCATTGGATGGCGCCGCGGCTGCGCAGATCGGCCAGCATGGCAGTGACGTCGGTGGCGATGATGTCTCGGGGGGCTGCGAATTTTTCGGCAAGCTGGTCGATGATGGTGGCGGTGTCGCGGGTGCCGTCGATCAGGCGCAGGACTTCGAGCGCGATGTCGTCGGGGACGAACATGCGTTCGGGCGCCATGACCACCCAGCGGTCGCGGGCGTGGTCGTGGTGCAGGCGGACGCCGGGGGCGAAGCGGGGGGTCACGGGCGGAACGCGCCGGGGGGCGGTAGTGCGGGCGCCACGTATGCGAAGTGCAGCGCATCCAATTGCGCCCAGAGCAGGTTGCATTTGAAGCGCAGTGCGTCGAGCACGGCTTGCTGCTTTTCCGCTGTGTCCGCGTGCTGCTTCACATAGCCAAGCGCGAAGGCGACATCCTGCGGCGCCTGGGTCAGCCGTGGCTTGAAATAGGCAAGCGTCGCCTCGGAGACGAAGTCGTAATTGCGCAGCATGCCGGAGACGCGCTGGCTGATGATGTTCGGCGCGAACATTTCTGTGAGTGACGACGCGATGGCTTCCAGCAAGCTGCGTTCGCGCACGAAGCGCACATAGGCGTCCACGGCGAAGCGCGTGGCTGGCAGCAGCCCGCGTAGCGAAGTGACGTATTCGCGGTCCAGGCCAAGGCCATCGGTCAGCGCAAGCCAGCGTTCGACACCGCCTGGTGCGCTGCCATCGCCATCATGGTCTTCGAGGCGCCGGCGCCATTCGCGGCGCAGTTCGGGCGTTTCCAGGCGGGCCAGAAGCGATGCATCCTTCGCCGGAATGCTGGCCTGATAGTAGTAGCGATTCAGCGCCCATGCCTGCACCTGGCCGCGGTTCAGCTTCCCGTCATGCAGCAGGTGATGGAAGGGATGCATGATGTGGTAGCGCTCGGCGCCGATCGCGCGCAGCGCCGCTTCCAATTCATCGGGCGACATCACAGCCGCAGCTCCATCCCGTCCCATGCGACCTCCCAGCCTTGGGCCGCCAGATGCGCGCGTTCGGCGCTGTCGTCCAGCAGGGCGGGGTTGGTGTTGTTGATGTGGGTGAAGATGCGCCTGCGCACGCCCAGCGGCGTGAAGGCGGCGACCGTATCCAGCATCGCCATATGGCCCATGCGCGCCGCCGTCTTGGGGCCGGCGCCGAGGCGGATCATCTCGTCATCGGCGTAGAGCGTGCCGTCGAACAGCACACAGGCGGCGCCGTGCAGGCGCGCGCGCAGGGCGTCAGTCAGCATGGCGCAGCCGGGGATGTAGTGCAGGGTTTCGCCGCCGGCGCTGATTGCCAGGCCCAGCGCCTCGCCATCTTCCGCGATGCCGGGTGCGGCCGCGCCCTCGTTGAACAGCGGCACCTTGCCCGGCACCGGATAGGCGGTGATCGTCAGCCCCAGCACCGAAAACGGCACGCCCATCGGCATCGCCTGGCGGCGCACGAATTCCGGGTTCAACGCGCGGAAAATCGGGTTGGCGTCCAGCACATCCAGCGT
>JAAFHD010000315.1 GCA_013298245.1 Alphaproteobacteria bacterium | reverse complement strand
AAGCCCTTGGCCGCACCGCCTTCTTCCGCAGGGCAGCCGTAGTACCGCACACGCCCCTGCATGCCGTTTTCGGCAAGCCATTCCTTCACCGCGATCGCCGCCAGCATCGAAGCACTGCCCAGCAGGTTGTGCCCGCAGCCATGGCCGGTTCCATCGCCCGGCAGCGGGCGCGGTTCCGCCACACCCGCTTCCTGAGACAATCCCGGCAGCGCGTCATACTCGCCAAGAATGGCGATGACCGGTCCACCTTCGCCCGCCTCACCCATCACCGCGGTTGGGATATCGGCCACGTTTTCCGTCACACGAAAGCCCGCTTCATGCAGCGCCTTGGTGTGTTCCGCGCAGGAGCGATGCTCATTGTAGCAAAGCTCCGGCATGCCCCAGATGGTGTCCGACAGCTGGATCATCGGCGGCGCATGTTCGTCCACCAGGCGCCAGATCTGTTCCTCGTTCTGCATCGTGTTTTTCCTTTTCATCCGCCGGGTCGGAAGGCGATGGGTGGCGCGCCACGCCCCGCCATTTGCTCGGCGATCAGCATGGCGACGGCCGGCGCCAGCGTCCAGCCATTGAAGGTCGCGGCGTGATACAGGCCAGGGCAACGCGGGTCCTCGCCGATCTGCGGCGCGCCATCCAGATGCACATTCAGCCCCGCCCAGGCGCGCAGCAAATGCAGGCGGTCCAGTGCTGGCATCACATCCAGCGCGACCGCCAGGTTGCCCTCGATCGACGCGCGCCGATTGCGCGCGACACCGCGCGCAGCGTCCCAATCACCAGGCCATCCACCGCCCAGAATCATCTGCCCCAACGCGCCCTGTTTCAGTGACAGGCGCCGCCCCGCATGCAGCACCAACGGCCGCAGCATGGGCGGTGCTGCCTCGGTCACCAGCACCTGCTGCACCACGCCGCGCACGGGCAGCGACAGGCCCAGCATCGCGGCCACCACTGCCGAGTACGGCCCTGCCGCATTCACCACGCGCGCGGCGCGTACAGCGCCGGCATTGGTGTGGGCGATGAAGCCGCTGCCATCACGCGCCAGCGCGTCCACACCCAGGCGCGTCGCGATCCGCACACCCGCCGCGCGCGCATGGCGCAATAGCGCGCTCAGGCCGAACAGCGGGTCCATCTGCCCTTCCTCCGGGCACAACGCGGCGCCAAGAAAACCATCGCCCAGCCATGGCGCGGCATCGCGCAGCGCCCGCGCATCCAGCAGCGTGGAACCCAAGCCCAGTTGATTTTCCAGCACGACCTTGCGCGTCAACCAGGCCATCTCGTCGGCGCTTTGCGCCAGCATCAACCCGCCCTCGACACGCAATGCCGATGCGTCATCAGCAAGCGTGCGCCACAGCGCAATCGCCTGCACGCTCAGCGGCACCAGTGCGGCCAGCGGCGATCGCGCATCCAGCTCCCCCACCGCATCGAAGCCATGCAGTTGCACATGCAGGCTGCCGGCATTGGCGGTGCTGGCACCTTCGCCGGGTTCGCCGCGCTCGGCGATCAGCACGTCGCGTCCATCGCGCGCCAGCGCATGCGCGATGGCGAGGCCCATCACGCCGCCGCCGATCACCAGGACCTCCGCATCGGCGGGGCAGCCGCCGCGCGGCGATAGCGGACGCAGCATGGGTGAGAGCGGCTTGGCCGTGCCTTCCGCATCGCGCGCAATCGTGACGATTGGCACGGGACGCAACGGCGCACGCGGGGCTGCGAAATCCGCTTCCGCCGTGGCACCCGCCATGCGACCCAACACCGCGCCGCACATGCGGCCCTGGCAGCGGCCCATGCCAGCGCGCGTCGCCTTCTTCAGTGCGGCCAGGCCCTGTGCGCCATCGGCCTGAGCGGCACGCAGCGCGCCGGCGGTCACTTCCTCGCAGCGACAGATGACGGTTGCGTCGGGCAGCGCGTCCAGCGCCGGCCTGGGCCGCGCGAAGAACCGCCACAGCGCATCCTGGAAGCGCGCCGCACGCGCCACCGCGCGATGGTCCGGCGCGGCGGCCGAAAATCCCAGATCACGCGCCGCCGCCAACCCCGCCGCACGCCCGCGCGCCAGGGCCAGGCGCGCGCCACCCAACGCCGCGCCATCGCCCACCGCAAACACCTCCGCGATGCTGCTGCGGCCATCCGCATCGGTGATGGTCTCGATCCAACCGAGCCCTTCATCCACCACGCGATGCGCCGCGCCCAACGCGCGCGCCAGCCCGGTTTCCGGCTGAAAGCCCAGGTTCAGCGCCACCAATTCCGTCGCGATGCGCTGCCCATCCGACAGCCGAAGCGCGGCACCATCGAAGCTGTCCGGCTGCACGCCCCACAACACCGGCACGCCCGCGCGGCGCAGGCGCCACAGCATGGCCAACCCCTGCCACGCGAGGTCCGGTGCGGCGCGCAACATCGCCAGCGCGTCGCGCCATGCGCGCAGGCCAGGGCGTGGCGCAGCCTCCACCACCGCCGCCACCTGCACACCACCCGTCAGCAATTCCAGCGCCAGCTGCATGTTCAACGGCCCACTGCCGGCGATCACCACGCGCTCGCGCGGGCTGACGCGCTGCGCGCGTGCGAGGCTTTGCAACGCGCCCGTCGTCATAGCGCCTGGCAAGGTCCAGCCAGGCATCGGCACCGGGCGTTCATGCGCGCCGGTGGCCAGCACCAGGCGGCGCGGGCGGATCGTGACCGCGCGATCATCCACCACCGCGGCGATGTCATCCGGCGCAAAAGCACCCCAGACCATCGCGTTGGTCTGCACGCGCACGCCCGCTGCGATGGCCTCTGCGCGCAGCGCATCGCCGGCGCGGAACTGCGCATCGGGAGGTGCTGCCTGCGGCACCGCCAGCGGTTTGAAATACTGCCCGCCTGGCTTTTCCCGCTCCTCGATCAGCAGCACATCAGCACCCGCCGCGCGTGCGGCGATCGCGGCCGAAAGCCCTGCCGGCCCGCCACCCACGACCAGCACGTCGCAGCGCCATTCCGCAGGCGCCTGCTGCGTGCCGAGCGACGCACGCGCATCGCCCCCCACCACCATTCCGTCGCGCGCCTTCACCATGCAGGCGCGCTGCCCCGCACGACCATCGATGGTCACGATGCAGTCAAAGCACGCGCCCATGCCGCACCAAAGCCCGCGTTCCGCGCCGCTGGCCGTGCGCCGAAACGCCAGGATTCCAGCGGCCGACAGCGCAGCCGCCACCGTCTCGCCCGGCCGTGCCGGAACGCTGCGCCCCTCGAAGCGGATGCCCATGCCAGAGGCATCGCGCTGCACGCTATCTGGTTCGAGCCGCATTCTCCCCCTTGCGAACACGCAAAAATCCCGCTGCCATCCTGGACAGGGGCGCCCCGCCCCGCAACCGGCGGAGACCGCAATGCCCAAGCCTTTTCGCGGCACCTACACCGTCATCATCACGCCCTTCACGCCCGGCGGCGATGCGGTGGACATTCCCGCGCTCAAGCGCCTGGTGGAATTCCAGATCGCCGAGGGCATCGACGGGCTGATCCCGCTCGGTTCCACCGGCGAATTCTTGTCGGTCTCGCGTGAGGAACGCCAGGCCATCGTGGACTGCGTGGTGAAGACCGCCGCGGGCCGCGTGCCCGTGCTGATCGGCACCGGTGCCGAAGACACGCGCGAAGTCGTCGCGCTGTCGAAGGAAGCCGAAGCGCAGGGCGCCGATGGCGTGATGATCATCCCGCCCTTCTATTCCGTGCCGACGCTGCCCGAATTGCGCGTCCACTACACGCGCGTGGCCGACGCCATCGGCATTCCCATCATGGTCTACAACAACCCCGCCACCGCCAATGTGGACCTCACGCCGCCGATGCTGGCGGAACTCTCGCGCATCCCGAACTGCCGCTACGTGAAGGAATCCACGCTGGAGGTGACGCGCGTGCGCGACATCATCGCACTGTGCGGTGACCGCATGGAGGTCTTCGCCGGCGTGCTCGGTTATGAAAGCGCGTGGCTGGGCGCCATCGGCTGGGTCGCGGTGTGCAGCAATGTGGCCCCGCGCTTGTCGCGCGACATGTTCTGGACCGCGGCCTTCGATGCCGACCGCACGCGCGCGCTGGCGCGGTATAAGCGCCTGGCACCCTTGCTGCCTTTTGTCGGTGGCCCGCGCTATGTCTCCGGCACCAAGGCGGCGTTCCGCATGCTGGGGATGGAGATGGGCGAACCGCGCCCGCCACGCCTGCCACTGCCCGCCGAAGACACCGCCGAACTCGCCGCCGTGTTGTGCGGCATGGGCCTGCTCACCGACCGCGCCGCGTGAACACCAAGAGAGGAAGAACAATGCTGCGTATCTTGCTGGCCCTCGCGGCCGTCGCCATTCCCGGAACCGCCATCGCACAAAGCTGCACGCCGCGAGTCGCGGCCACGGAACTGGTGCGCCCCGGAACGCTGGTGATGTCCACCAACCCCACTCTGCCGCCGCTGCAATTCGTCGATGCGCAAGGCCAGTTGCGTGGCATGCGCGTGGAGCTCGGCACCGAGATCGCACGCCGCCTCTGCCTGCAACCCGAATATGTGCGCATCGAGTTCAGCGCG
>JAAFHD010000314.1 GCA_013298245.1 Alphaproteobacteria bacterium | reverse complement strand
TGTTGTTGTTTGGCGCCGGCGATATTTCGCTGGCCCGGCACCGCATCAGCGAAAGCCCCGCCAGCGACGAGCAGAAATTCATCGAGTTGAAGCGGTTGGATTCGATGGTGGCGGTGGCCGAGGCCGCGACCTGCCGGCGGCGCGCGCTGCTGCGCTGTTTTGGTGAGGAACTGACCGCCGATTGCGGGCATTGCGATGTGTGCCTGAACCCGCCCAAGCTGTTTGACGGCACGGTGGCGGCGCAGAAATTGCTCTCGGCCGTGGTGCGCACGGGGCAGCGTTTTGGCCTGGGCCACATCATCGATGTGCTGCGCGGCAAGCTGACCGACAAGGTCGCGCAATTCGGGCATGACAAGCTGCCGACTTTTGGGATTGGGCAGGATTTGCCCGAGGCCGCGTGGCGGGGTGTGGCGCGGCAATTGGTCTCGCGCGGGGCCTTGGATGTGCTGGTGGAAAACCACAATGAACTGGTGCCGACCGAGGCCGCGCGGCCCATCCTGAAGGGCCAGGAGCAGGTGATGATGCGCGCCGAGGTGATGGACCGGCCGGCGCCGCGTGTGGCGGCCGCGGTGCCGGTGCCGGGTGGCGAGGACCCGTTGTTTGCCGCCTTGCGCGAATGGCGGCGCGAACAGGCGCGCGTACAGGGCCTGCCTGCCTATGTGATTTTCCAGGACAAGACGCTGGCGGAGATCGCGTATCGCCGCCCAATGAGCCTGGACAGCCTGGCGGATGTGCCGGGTGTGGGGGCGTCGAAGCTGGAGAAGTATGGGCCGGCCGTGCTGGCAATCTTGCTCGCGCAGGTCACTTAACGGCGACGGTCAAACGCTGGTTGAACATCAGCGGTGCCATCTGCCCGCTCGGCAGGACAGCACGGAGACAGGATTGCGTTGCATCCTGGCGCGACATGAATGCAATTGGCGCGGAACTGCATCGCTGAAACGGCTCTTCAGCCGCCTTTGAACCGCCTGTGTTTGAATTGCCCGCGAACGGACATCACGCTGCCATGCTGCGGTTTCACTCAGGCTGACAGCTAGGTCGTGCTTGGCTACGAGCGTGGTTGCCAATCAATTCGTAGACCTTCCGCGGCTCTTGGATGCGAAAGAATTCAACGGCCGGGACGAACGGACCGTCCTCCGACAAGGTATAACTGGGCAAAAAGGTTAAAGTGCCGGTTCCGTCGCGATGTTCCGAAAACTGGAGCTGCGGGAGAAGATTAATATCAACAAAATGGAATTTTTCGTTTTGAATTATGATGATACGACGATCCGTGATTGCATAAAATGTATTTTCTCTATCGTCCGAATCCCGAAAAAATCCCCAAAATATGAGATCGAACCCAATCCATAGAAATGGCAAACCAAAAAGCCTGAAAAGCCAAATACCAGGGTTATCTGCAGCAGGCAGCAGCCAGACTATCGCGTTCCACGGAATCACGAACGCATTCCATAGCAGACCGAATAGAATTCGGGTCAAACCTTCGCGGCCGAACACCAGACCCTGGAGCGGCCGCCCCGTCCAGATGATGCTTTCACCTGGCAAAAGATAGGAGCGGAAGGGCCGGGATTCTCGCCTTGGGTCCATAACGGGCTCAATATCCACAAGCTCCAAGCGGCGCTAGGTGGCGACCCTTGGACATCCGGCCGTTGCTCATGGCGGCAACAGCCTGCCATCGCCGGCGTGACGTCGATTCGAAACATCGCCATCGCCCGAGCACTGTTGCAGTTGCGTGAGCGAATCGCCATAACACGCGCCGAGCGCTCACAGGAGATACCGCCATACCTCGTCCGCCCATGTCATCCGGTCCGCAACCGCCGAGCCGCGACGGCCCGCGTGTCAATGAAGATATCCGCGTGCCGCAGGTGCGCCTGATCGGCGAGGACGGGGAAATGGTGGGCGTGGTGAACACGCGCGATGCGCTGCACCGCGCATACCAGGCTGGCCTGGACCTGCTGGAAATCAGCCCCAACGCCGTGCCGCCTGTCTGCAAGATCACCGATTACGGCAAGTTCAAATACGAGCAGCAGAAAAAGGCCAACGAGGCCCGCAAGAAGCAGAAGGTCGTCGAGATCAAGGAAATCAAGGTTCGTCCGAACATCGACGACCATGACTACGAGACCAAGATGAAGCAGATGAAGGGCTTCATCGCCGATGGCGACAAGGTCAAGGTGACGCTGCGCTTCCGCGGTCGTGAAATGGCGCACCAGGAGCTGGGTGCCAAGGTGCTGGAGCGCGTGCGGACCGAGATGGGCGAGCTGGTGAAGGTGGAGTCCATGCCGCGCATGGAAAACCGCCAGATGATCATGGTTCTAGCGCCGAAGTGAATGGCGATTTTCTGACGGAACAGCGGGTGGTCGGCGATGTCTTCGCCGCCTCGCTGACGCCGCGTTTCGGGCCGGTTGCGGCTGATGTCATCCTGATCCCTGGCTCGTGTCATGGTTGGTGGGCGTGGCGTTTCTGGCAGCCCGCGCTGGCGGCGGCCGGATACGCCGTGCACGCGCTGTCCATGCCCAACCACACCGACGCGCCCGCCCTGCCCGTCGCGGATTATGTGCACCTGACGCCGCAGGATTATGCCGACCGCGTCGCTGCCTTCGCCGCCACTTTGCCAGGCCGCCCGGTCGTGGTCGGCGGGCATTCGCTGGGCGGCTGGGTTGCGCAACTCGCCGCCGTGCAGATGCGCCCGGCGGGCCTGCTGCCCGTGGCCAGCGCCGCCGTCGATGCGCTGACCGGCCCGCGCGAGCCGATGGACCCGACGCAGCCCTGGTGTCCCTCGCGCGAGGAAGCGCGCCGCGTGTGGTTCGCCGACGCCGATGATGCCGTGGTGGAATGGGCGCTGGACAGGCTCTCCGGCGAAAGCCCGGCCACACGCAACGCGCCGCGCGTGCTGGACCGCACCGCGCTGACCTGCCCCATCCTGGTCGTGGGCGCCGGCCGCGATGCCTCCGCCGTGCCGGACCAGCGGCACCTGGCCGCCTGGCTTGGCGCCGAATGCGAGATATTCGAGACCGCCGGCCATGACCTGATGCTGGAACGCGCCGCCCTGCCCGCCGCGCGCCGCGTCATCTCCTGGCTTGACCGGGTGGTGCCGCCAGCGTAACTCCCGCCGCGCCGGGCATTGCCCGGACGAGGGCCACCCGATCGGCGGGTCGCCACGCCGCTCCGCGATGCTTCGCGCAGCGGCGCATTCGCATTTGGAGTGACACGTTTGTTCGAAGGCCTGTCCAGCAAGCTCGGCGCGGTGTTCGACCGCCTGCGCGGCCGTGGCGCGCTCTCGGAGGCCGATGTCACGGAGGCGCTGCGCGAAGTGCGCATCGCGCTGCTGGAGGCCGATGTCGCGCTGCCCGTGGCGCGCGACCTGATCAACCAGGTGCGCGAGCGTGCGGTCGGGCAGGAAGTCATCCGCTCGGTCGCACCTGGCCAGCAGGTCGTGAAGATCGTCAATGACGCGCTGATCGACGCGCTGGGCGGCAAGGACGCGACCGGCGGGCTGGATCTGGAAGCGCCGGCGCCGGTGGCGATCTTGATGGTGGGCTTGCAGGGGTCGGGCAAGACGACGACCTCGGGCAAGATCGCGCTGCGCGTGCGCACGCGCATGAAGCGGCGCGTGTTGCTCGCCAGCCTGGACGTGCATCGGCCGGCCGCGCAGCAGCAGCTGGCGACGCTGGCGGCGCAGGCGGAGGTGGTGTCGCTGCCGATCGTGGCCGGGCAGATGCCGCTGGAGATTGCGGCGCGCGCGATGGATGTGGCGCGGCGCGAGCTGTTTGATGTGGTGGTGCTGGATACGGCCGGGCGCCTGGCGATTGATGATGCGCTGATGGCGGAAGTGGCCGCGGTGAAGGCCGCGGTGAACCCGCATGAGACGCTGCTGGTTGTCGATGCGATGACCGGGCAGGACGCGGTGAATACGGCGCGCGCCTTCCAGGAGAAGGTCGGCGTGACGGGCATCGTCATGACGCGGGTGGATGGCGATGCGCGCGGTGGTGCGGCGCTGTCCATGCGCGCGGTGACGGGCGCGCCGATCAAGCTGCTGGGTGCTGGCGAAAAGCTGGATGCGCTGGAGGATTTTCATCCGGAGCGGATCGCCGGCCGTATCCTGGGCATGGGTGATATCGTCTCGCTGGTGGAGCGCGCGGCCGAGACGATTGATCGCGATGAGGCGGAGAAGCTCGCCGCCCGCATGCAGAAGGGCCAGTTCACGCTAGAGGATTACGCCAAGCAGCTGCAGCAGATCGGCAAGATGGGGTCGCTGCAGGGCATTCTGGGCATGCTGCCGGGGGTCGGGAAGATCAAGGATCAGCTGAAGGATGCCAACCTCGATGAACGCATCCTGAAGCGCCAGGCGGCGATTATTTCGTCGATGACGCCGAAAGAGCGGCGCGCGCCGGATTTGATCAAGGCCTCCCGCAAGCGGCGGATTGCCGCGGGTTCGGGCGTGCAGGTGCAGGATGTGAACCGCCTGCTGAAGCAGTTCGACGACATGTCCGCGATGATGAAGCGGATGAACAAGATGGGCCAGAAGGGGATGATGCGGGGCGGTCTCGCGAGCCTCCTGCCTGGCCTTGGCAAT
>JAAFHD010000313.1 GCA_013298245.1 Alphaproteobacteria bacterium | reverse complement strand
TCTATCCGCCCGAGATACTCCGCCATCCTGCCCTGGCGCCCCGCACGCCCCTCCGCCTCCCGGCGGTTCACCAGGTCCACCACGTTGAAGTAGCGGCCCCGCACCCCGCCCCGGATGCAGGCTCGGGCGATCGCGATGGCCAGGTGCGTCTTGCCCGTCCCCGTCCCGCCGACCAGCACGACATTGCGCTGGTCGGCGACAAAATTCCCGCCCGCCAGGTCGCGCACCAAGGTCTCGTTGATCGGCGTGCCAGCAAAGGCGAAGTCGTCGATGTCCTTGGCCAGCGGCAGCTTAGCGATGGTGATCTGGTAGCGGATCGAGCGCGCCTGCTTCTCCGAGATCTCCGCCGTCAGCAGGTCGCCCACGATGCGCGCGGGCTCGTGCTGGCGCTTCACCGCGGTGCCGATGATCTCATCGAACGCCGCCTTCATGCCGTACAGCTTCAGCTCCGCCATCGCGGTCAGGATCTCGGAACGCTCCATCACACAGCTCTCCTCAGGGTGTCGTATCGGGCGCAGTCGGCTGCCGGCGCGTGCGTCAGCCGCAGCGCATCGGGCGTCAGGATGGTGAGCGGTGCTGCGGGCTGGTGGACATAGCCCTCGAAGCCTGAAAGCTTGCCGGGCCGCGGCGGCCGTTCGCGATACCGCGCTGCATCCGGCGCCCGCAGGTAGCGCCGCACCGTATTGCGCGAGACACCGACCTCTCGGGCGATCTCGCGCACCCCCTTGCCGTGTTTGGACAATATCCTGATCTCCATCGCCGCCTCTCCTCCAACCATCCCGACCCCGCCAATTCGACAGGCTCATCTCTGGCATGGGTCAGGTTTCAATCGGCACGTGGGTCAGTTTTGCAGCGGCGCTTACACTGGAACCGTCTCGTCGATCAGCCCTGGCGCATCATCTCCATTGGCATGCGCGACTGGGCGCATCGGTACTGATCAGTGGGAGTTGGTATGAATGGTCCGACCTGTCCTTCCAGCAGGCGAGCGAGGGCAATGCGGGGCTGCTGGTCTTCCCGCTCTGCGTGCTGCTCGTCTACCTGGCGCTGGCGGCGCAGTATGGCAGCTGGAGCCTGCCACTCGCGGTGCTGCTGATCGTGCCGATGTGCCTGCTGGCGGCGATCCTGGGCGTGCGGATCGCGGGGCATGACGTGAACATCCTGACGCAGATCGGCTTCGTCGTGCTGGTGGGCCTCGCCGCGAAGAACGCGATCCTGATCGTAGAATTCGCGCGCCAACTCGAGGAGCAGGGTGCCAGGCCCGCGGCCGCCGTGGAGCAGGCCTGCCGGTTGCGGCTGCGCCCGATCCTGATGACCAGCCAGGCCTTCGTCCTGGGCGTGCTGCCGCTGGTGATCTCGACCGGGGCGGGGGCGGAGATGCGCCAGGCCGTTGGTGTGGCGGTGTTCGCCGGCATGATCGGCGTGACGCTGCTCGGCCTGCTGTTCACGCCGGTGTTCTACACGGTGGTGCGAAGGCTTGTACTGGGGCATCCGCGCTTGCGGGCGGCGTGAAGCGAGGTTTCGGTCCGGTGGCCCCTTCGCGTGGGGCGGGGGTACCGTCCTTGCCGGCGCCCCGGCCCGATCGACGCGCGCTAAACTTCGTGTTCATCAGACTGGTAGCAGGCCACCAATTGGTCGCGGTTGATTCGCCGGCCGAACAGCTTGTCGTCGGCACCTGCCCGAGCTTTCGCGGCGTGCTCGAGTTTGGAGGAGTTGGATGCGACGAAAGCCGCTTTCCAGGGCGGCGCAGCTTTGTCATCGAATTCGCACCGCCAGGTGCCGAAGCGGGCGTCCGCTGTCGCCAGGACCATGCGGAACGCACCCCAGGCCTGCACCGGGTCCTGCTCCTGCCAAAATCGCTGGTACCAAATGCGGGCGTCGGCGTTGGCTGCTACACGTTCTCCAAGCAGGTCGATGCCATCGGCGGCCCAGGTCCCCGAGATGTTGGCGGACGCCACGAATGCTGCGAATTCGTCGATGGTGTAGTCAGCAAAGCTGGCTATCGTCAGGGCCGTCGCACGCCGCCAGAGTTGCGGCGCCGCGCCCCACTCGTAAGTGGTGCGCCGTACCCAGGCCGTTCTGCCATAGCGCAATGCAAGCACCGTTGCATGCTGAAGATTAGCATCACACAAACTGGTCGCCAGCACCTCAGTCCTGGCTGCGAACGATATGGGATTGTCAGACGCTGCAAAGGCCGCCGTAATTGCGAGGGGCCGAGTGTAACCCGCCTCGTCCTCAAACATGCGTCGCCATAGCGGCAGCGCAAGCGCGTGCTGCTGATCCAACATCGCTTCGACCAGCGCCGCATAAAAGCTGCAAAGGCGCACGAGCGCCCCCTTACCCTTGACGCATCCAGACACCGCCATTTTGGCCCATCGCTCAGCAAGCTCCGGACTGCTGCTGACAATACGCTTGATGCCCTCCACACTAAATCCCAGGCCATACCAATTGAACGCTTCAGTGTCCCAGGATTGAACCAGCGCCTCATCCCTCTCCCTAAGCCGCTGCATCACGACCGCCGGCCTTATGGCGTTGGACATGGCATTGCTGCCGGATTGATTGTCCAAGCTTCGCCATACATCGGCTGCCTGAACAAGATGAATGGACGAATCCAGCGGAGGGAGTTCCGGCCGCCCCATACCCGCCGCATCAGTCGGTGAAATTTCTTGGATGGCTGGAGGTTCATTGGCCGGTTTTGGTGCTCCGACAATGTCGGCCCACCCGCGGTCCAATGCCGACCCTGCGGCTTTGCAGTCATCCGAAGTCCGCCCTTGAAGGTGGATGGCATGCGTCACCGCTGCGGGGTGAAGACGATTGAGCAGGACATCGAATGGAAGGTGGTTGCCCCACCGAGCCAGGATGGCTGACCCGTAACTGCATTCCAAGCTGTCGCGGGCGGCGCGGATCGGCTGCAACTCTGTCGCCAGTTGCGTGCAGAGCTTCTCTTCTGCGTACAAGTGTGCCTGGTAAAGCGCTACGCCGCGCACTCGCGGATCGGAATGGCTCGCAAAGCTGAGAACAGCGTTTGCCACTTCGCTTTCAAGGGGGGCGTGTGACGCTACAAGCCAAAGCGCGCGAACGAGCCGGTTGGTTGACAACCCCTCCTTCATCAGTTCGCCAAGAAGTCTGCCGATACAGGCAGGCGACAATCGGTCGAACCAATGCTCGAGATGGACAGAGTCGACCGCAGTATCCGGCCTGGCCATCAAGATGTCAGCTCGGCGATCGGGCGGGAGCAGGAAAAGCGCTCCGGATAGCATGTCCGATGCAGCAAATGCGCAGCGCCGGCCTGCATTGGCGTCGGGATCATCGGGCGCCTGGTTTAGTCTTCCGACCCCATCGAGCAGCACTTGTAGCTCTGCCTCTGTGAGCAGAGGAACGATCTCGCGAATCAGGAAACCCAGCTGCGCCGCAGATTCGTTGCTGCGCACGGGGAGCGAATGCACGACGCTCCGGAAGAAGATTGCCAGTGTATTGGGGCTACGGGATGCGAGCACCATTTCCAGCTGTTCGCGATCGCGGTCGCTTGCCGTTCGCGACAAACTCGAAGCGGTTTCTGCCGGGTTGTACCCCCTCAATTCTGCCGCGGCCCGCGATGCGACATCTTGCGTGATGACGAAATCAGGGTCGATCAGCCATCGCTTTGCCTTGCCGAGTATCCGACACAGGGGAATATCGGTGCGCGGCAGACATGCAGCGCATTCGTCGCGCGTCAGCGGCAACCAGCTGGTGCATGGGTCAGCTGTGTGGCGTTCTTGGAGTTCTTGCCAAACTTGGCTCGGAGCTGCGGGATGGAGAGACATCATCGCTCGCGCCGGTCCATCACCGATGGCCTCGAGGAGATACCGCGCGGCGTCCACGCCTGGTTCTCCGATCTCAAGCAGCGAGGTGCATGCTGGCAGCAACTGCGCGGCAAGATCTTCATCGGACAGCCGCAGCGTCCACGCAACGTCGTCTTTCTCAGGAGCCGCGCCCATCACCATGGATGACACAGCCCAGGCGACAAAGGCGTTGGTAAAGGGCGCCCTTGGGCCGGCCGAAATGATGAGAAGGGCTAAGCGCCTGAGGCGCATCATGTCGTCGTCAGCGATAACGCAGAGGCTGGCGCCGCAAACCTCATATGTCGTGCCCGGGTTAGCGCTTCCACCGAGTCGTGCTGCGATCTCGGCACGGCTTGGGCCTGCAAACGGTTCTTCGCGATGAGCACGGCGTTGGCTGTGCCCATCACGATGCACGAACCCCAGCCAGCGATTGACCGCTGCAAGGATAACAGGTCCGGCGAGCGGGTGATCGCGATATCGTATCAGCGAGCGACCAAGTAGATCCTGCCCAGCCCCATAATGGCCTGAATCCGACCAAAGCCGTTCAGCGACAGCTGTGAAGTCTGCAGCGATGCGCTTCATGTAGTCGGCAATCGCTGTGCGAGCCTGGTTTCCCCAATTGCGGGAACGCAGCCAGTGCAGAAGCAGCTCACGCCGCGCCGCTTCTGGATAATTCGTGAAGTCAATGGTCGCGTGAAACAGCGCTGCGGCTGCCGCTTCAACCTTCAAGTCGGCGTCGCGTTCCGGCTCGAA
>JAAFHD010000312.1 GCA_013298245.1 Alphaproteobacteria bacterium | reverse complement strand
CGGTGCCGACGTGGCGACCGTCGAGCATGAATTTTTCGGCCGACAGCCCAACCTGGCGCGCTTCTTCGTAGAGCTGCGTGGTGCGCGTCGTGATGTCGGACCAGTTGTGCGCGGGGTGGATGTTGACCTCGATCACGCCGGGGTCGGGGGTGACGGAGAAATGCGGGATGCGCGGATCTTCGGGCGGCATATAGCCTTCCAGGAAGATTTTGCGGCCGGTTTCGGCGGCCGTGCCTTCGATGGCGGCGACCAGGTCCAGCCAGTCCTCGGCGGCGAAGACGGGTGGCATGAAGATATGGATCAGGCCGCCGCGCGGTTCGACGCAAAGTGCGGTGCGCACCAGGGATGGGTCGGCGTTGCTGTCGGGTTCGGGCTGTGGGCGGAAGCCTTCGATGGTGCGGCCTTGCAGGCCGTCCATCGCGGCGCGGAGCGCCAGTTGGCGGCGCGCGTTCATGTCATCGGGGCGGCCGCGGCGGGCGGCCAATGCGGCGGCTGCGGGCAAGGTGCGCGCGGGCGCGAAGGGGTCGGCCGGGTGGTCCGCTTCCAGTGCCAGCAATTCCGGGTCGATCCAGGGCAGTGACGCCAATGGCAGGCGCAGCCCCATCGGGCTGTCGCCGGGGATCAGGAACATGGTGTCGTCGCGGAAGAACCAGCGGCCGGATTGCCAGCGGGGTTCGCCATCCTGCACCACGCGGCGCAGGGGCAGCACGCTGCCGACGGGGGATGCAATGCCACCGCGGAACAGCCGCGTCATGCGCGCGCGTTCCAGCGGGTCCGTCAGGCGGTTTTCTTCGACGACCACGTTGGCGGGCAGGCGGTTTTCGCGCCACAGATAGTAGTGGATGTCTTCGTGCGCCGGGCGCACCAGCGCGGGGTCCACTTGCAGGCGTTCGGCCAGGATGGCGGCGAAGCGTGCGGCATCGGCGGGGGTTGCGGTGTCGCGATCGTCATCGCTGGCCAGCAGGGATGCATCGTTCCAGACGGGCACGCCATCAGCGCGCCAATGGCAGTACAGCGCAAAGCGCGGCAATTGCTCGCCTGGGTATTGCTTGCCCATGGCGTATTGCAGCGCGGCACCTGGTGCCCAAAGCGGCGCCAGGCGGCGCAGCAGACGGCCGGCATAGGCGCGCTTGGTGGGGCCCATGGCAGCGGTGTTCCACTCGGCCGCGTCGCGGTCGGTGTCGGCGACGAAGGTGGGCTCGCCGCCCATGGTCAGCCGCACATCGGAGGCTGCCAGCGCGCGGTCCACATCGCGGCCCAACGCGCCGATCGCCTCCCACTGCGCGGGCGTGTAGGGCTTGGTGACGCGCGGCGTTTCGCGGATGCGCGTGACCTCCATCTCGAAGCCGAATTCCACTTCGGCCTTGTCGAACAGCGCGCCGGAAATCGGTGCTGCGGATTGCGGTTCGGGGGTGGCGGCCAGCGGGATATGCCCCTCGCCGGTCAGCAGGCCGGAGGTGGCGTCAAGGCCGACCCAACCCGCACCTGGCAGATACACTTCCGCCCAGGCGTGCAGATCGGTGAAGTCCGCGGTCGGGCCTTCCGGGCCGGTCACCGGCTTCTGGTCCGCGACCAGCTGGATCAGGTAGCCCGAGACAAAACGCGCCGCCAAACCGAGGTGGCGCATCAGCTGCACCAGCACCCAGGCGCTGTCCCGGCAGGAACCCTTGGCTTCGCCCAGAGTTTCCTCCGGCGACCACACGCCCGGCTCCATCCGCACGATATAGGCGATGCGTTCCTGCACGCGGCGGTTGATGTCCACCAGGAAATCCACGGTGCGGATTTCATCGCGCGGCACTTCCGCGACCAGGGCTTTCAGCAGCGGGCCGGCGGGGGCGGCCTTGCGGAAGGGGGCCAGTTCCTCGTCCAGCACCTTGTCGTATTCGAAGGGCCAGGTTTCGGCATCGGGTTCGAGGAAGAAATCAAACGGGTTCTGCGTCGCCATATCGGCCAGCAGATCCACCGTCACATCGAAATGCGTGACCTTTTCCGGGAAGACCAGGCGGGCCTGGAAATTGCCCTGCGGATCCTGCTGCCAGTTGATGAAGTGCTCCGCCGGCGAGACCTTCAACGAATAGGCCAGCACGGGCGTGCGCGCATGCGGCGCCGGGCGCAGGCGAATGACCTGCGGCCCCAGCGTGACCGGCTTGTCATAGTGGTAGGAGGTCTTGTGACGGAGCGCGACGTGGATGGGCATGCTGCGTGGCCTGAAAGTTCGCCCTGCCTATACCGCAGCGAGGGCCGTTGCCGATAGCAGCCTAAGCCCCAAACCCGTTCGGCGTGATGCCCCTTGGCTGCGCCATCCCGTACGCCGCGCGCGGCAAATATTCGCCCGTGCCGCCCTCCGCCTGCACCTGGCCGTCTCGCATCACCACCTGGCCGCGGCGGATGGTCATGACGGGCCAGCCCTTCACGTCCATCCCTTCAAACGGCGTGTTGTCCACCGCGTGCTGCATCAACGCATTGGTGATGCGCACCTGGCGCGCCGGGTCCCATAGCACCAGGTCCGCATCGCTGCCCGGCTGGATGGCGCCTTTCTTGGGGTAAAGCCCCATCAGCTTGGCGGCGTTGGTGCTGGTCAGGGCCACGAATTCCTCGACGCTGATCCGCCCCTTCGACACGCCTTCGCTGAACACCAGCGGCATGCGCGCGGCCAGGCCCGGAATGCCGTTGGGGATGGTCGAAAAATCATCGCCGCGCTTGGCCGCGATCGAAAACGCACAATGGTCGGAACTGATCACATCCAGCGTGCCGCGCCGGATCACCTCCCACAGCCGCGCATGTTCATCGGCGCCGCGCGGGGCGGGGCTGCACATGAACAGCGCGCCGTCCGGGCGGCCCATGTGTTCGGCGGTGAGTGTCAGGTATTGCGGGCAGGTCTCGCCCCAGACCTTCAGGCCGCGGGCCTGGGCGCGGGCGATTTCCTCGGCCGCTTCCGCGCAGCTCACATGAAAAACCTGGATCGGCTGGTCCACCAATTCGGCCAGCGCGATGGCGCGGTGGGTGGCCTCGCGCTCGACCACCGATGGGCGCGACCAGGCATGGTATCGCGGCCCGATCAGCCCGGCTTCCAAAAGGCGCTGCGTGCGCCAGCGGATGGCGTCGAAATTCTCGCAATGCACGGTCACCAGCGCGCCCAGTTTGCGCGCGGTTTCCAGCACGCGGATATACTGCGCGTCCGTCACGTGCAGCGGTTCATAGGTGAGAAAAACCTTCAGGCTGCGCACGCCCTCCGCGACCAGGCGCGGCACCTCCTCTTCCATCACCGCGTCGGTCGGGTCGCTGATGATCTGGTGGAAGGCGTGGTCCAGCATGCCGCGCGCCGCGCGTGCGCGATAATCCTGGTAGCGGTCCCACACGCCCTGCCCTTTCCACTGCGGGATGAAGCACACGACCGAGGTGGTGCCGCCGGCAAAAGCGGCGCGCGAGGCGGAGACAAAGCTCTCCTCCATCACGCCGCCGTCTTCGCGCGGTTCCTCGATATGGCAATGGCTGTCCACGCCGCCTGGCACCACCAGCAGGCCACCGGCATCGATCACGTTCTCGCCGCCGGGGATGTGCTCCGCCAGCGTCGCGATGCGCCCGCCGGCCACGCCGATATCGCAGCGCACCGTGCCGAAGCTGGTGGCGACCTGCCCGCCACGAATCACCAGGTCATGCATGCCCTGCCCTCTATGCTGTCGGGGCGCAGCATGGCGCGCGGCACAAGGCGCGTGCAACTGCCCATCCACCGCGCAGCACGCGGGGGTTGCGCCCGCGCGCGTGGCAGCCCCCCCATGGTCAAGCGCGCGGCGCCGTGCGAAGCGCCCGGCATGATCGACCAAGAGAATTTCGACGCCCGCGCGCATGTCGCCGCGATGGCCCCCGCGATCGGCTTGCGGCTTGATGCCGAACGCCAGGCGAAGGTGGTGTTCCAGTTCAACCTGATGGCCCGCATCGCCGGCGCCGCGCTGAACAAGCCGGTGCCCGAACATGTGGAACCAGCACCGGTGTTCCGGCCATGAATGTCGCAGACAGCCTGGCCGCGATCGCGCGGCATGATGGGCAGGTGAACGCCTTCACCGCGGTCCTGGAGGACCGTGCGCCGAAGGCCGCCACGGGGCCGCTGGCGGGCATGCCCTTCGCGGCCAAGAACCTGTTCGACATCGCGGGCCTGCCCACGCTGGCGGGCAGCAAGATCCGTCGCGACGCGCCGGCAGCGAAGACCGATGCGACCGCCGTGGCACGCCTGGAAGCGGCCGGTGCGGTCTGCGTCGGCGCGCTGAACATGGACGAATTCGCCTATGGCTTCACCACCGAAAACACGCATTACGGCCCGACGCGCAACCCGCATGATCTGTCGCGGCTTTCGGGCGGCAGTTCGGGTGGTTCGGCGGCCGCGGTCGCCGCAGGCATGGTGCCGTTCAGCCTGGGCACGGATACCAATGGTTCGATCCGCGTGCCCGCGAGCCTGTGCGGCATCTGGGGCCTGAAACCCACATACGGTCGGCTGTCGCGCGCAGGTGCCACGCTGTTCGTAGCCGCCCTGGACCATATCGGCCCATTCGCGCGCGACACCGAAACCCTGGCCCGCG
>JAAFHD010000310.1 GCA_013298245.1 Alphaproteobacteria bacterium | reverse complement strand
GGGTGGCGCGGTGATGATGCGCGCATCGGGCGCGACATAGGCGCGCAACTCGTCAGGGTGCGCGACGGTGGCCGACAACCCCACCCGCCGCGCGCCCGGCGCAAGCCGCGCCAGGCGCGAGACGCACAGCGCCAGCTGGTCACCGCGCTTGGTGCCGGCGAGTGCGTGCACCTCATCCATCACGATGCAGGAGAGGCCGGCGAAGATGTGATCGGCGTCCGACAGGGACAGCAGCAGCGTCAGTGATTCCGGCGTGGTCAGCAGGATGTTGGGCGGGGTTTCGCGCTGCCGCGCGCGGCGGTTTGCGGGCGTGTCGCCGGTGCGGGTTTCGATGGTGAGGGGCAGCGCCATCTGCTCCACCGGTGCATACAGGTTGCGTGCGACATCCACCGCCAGCGCCTTCAGCGGCGAGACGTACAGCGTGTGCAGCCCCGCACGTGGCGCAGCGGCCAGGTCCACAAGTGACGGCAGAAAACCGGCCAGCGTCTTCCCCGCACCCGTCGGCGCGATCAGCAGCACGGATTGGCCTGCGCGCGCGGCTTCCAGCATGGCAAGCTGATGCGGGCGCGCTTGCCACTTCCGCGCGGCGAACCATGTGGCAAAGTGTTCTGGCAATGTTCCCACGAAAGGGTCTCTACACCGTGCCGCCGCATCCCGAAACCTGGTTGCGCGTGACAGATGCCGGCCTGTTCTGCGAACCGGGCGGTTTCTTCCTCGACCCCTCGCGCGCAGTGGATCGCGCCATCGTCACGCATGGGCATTCGGACCATGCGCGGCCTGGCCACGCGCATGTGCTGGCGACGCGCGAGACGCTGGCCATCATGCGCGCGCGCATGGGCGCGGAGCGGGCGGGCACGGCGCAGCAGGCGGCCGCCTATGGCGAGGCGGTGCGCGTGAAGGATGTGACCGTCACGCTGCGCCCGGCCGGGCATGTGCTGGGCAGTGCGCAGGTTGTGCTGGAATGGCACGGCGCGCGCGCTGTTGTCAGCGGCGACTACAAGCGGCGTGCGGATGCGACCTGCGCGGCATTCGAGCCGGTGGTGTGCGATGTGTTCGTGACCGAGGCGACCTTTGCGCTGCCCGTCTTCACGCACCCACCGGCGGGTGAAGAAATGGCGCGGCTGCTCCGCAGCGTGGCGATGTTTCCGGAGCGCACGCATGTAATCGGTTGCTATTCCCTGGGCAAGGCGCAGCGGCTGGTGGCGCTGTTGCGCGAGGCGGGGTGGGACAGACCGATTCATCTGCATGGCGCGCACATGCCGCTTTGCGCGCTGTATGAAGAACTGGGCGTGCCGATGGGCGAGTTGCGGCCCGCGACAGTGGCCGACAAGGCATCGCTGGCGGGCGCGATCGTGCTGGCGCCGCCCTCGGCGATCGCCGATCGCTGGGCGCGAAGGTTGGCGGAGCCTGTGGTGTGCATGGCCTCGGGCTGGATGCGCGTGCGGCAGCGCGCCAAGCAGGGCGGCGTGGAATTGCCGCTGGTGATTTCTGACCATGCGGATTGGCCGGAATTGCTGGCCACCGCGGCGGATGTGCAGGCGCCGGAAATCTGGATCACGCATGGGCGCGATGATGCGTTGACGCATGCGCTGGCGGCGCGCGGTGTGCGTGGCCGCGCGCTGCATCTGATTGGTCGCGGGGAGGAGGAGGCGTGAGTGTTCCCGCCTTTTCCGAATTGCTGGAACGGCTGCTGTTCACGCCGGGGCGCAACGCCAAGATCGCACTGCTGCGCGGCTGGTTCGCGACGCAGTCGGACCCGGATCGTGGCATTGGCCTTGCCGCGTTGGCGGGCGAGTTGTCGCTGCGCACCGCCAAGCCCGCGCTGATTCGGGAACTCATTGCGGAGCGCACGGACCCTGTGTTGTTCGCGCTGTCCTATGATTTTGTGGGGGACCTTGCGGAGACCATCGCGCTGCTCTGGCCCGATGATGCGCGCGCCAACGCGCCGCCGCCGACACTGGGTGAGGTGGTTGCCACACTGGACGCGGCAAGCCGCGCGGAGGTGCCGGCGATCATCGCGCGCTGGCTGGATGCGCTCGATTCGGGCGCGCGGCTGGCGTTGATCAAGCTGGTGACGGGCGGGCTGCGCGTGGGTGCTTCAGGGCGGCTCGCACGCACGGCGCTGGCCGAGTGGTCGGGCCAGCCGGTGGAGCTCATCGAGGAATCCTGGCACGCGATTCCGCCGCCCTATGAGCCGCTGTTCGCCTGGCTGGAAGGCCACGCGCCGCGCCCCGATCCGCGCGATGCGCCGGTGTTCCGCCCGCTGTTGCTGGCGCATCCGCTGGAGGAGGCGGACATCGCCAACCTCAACCCCGCCGACCACGCGGCGGAGTGGAAATGGGACGGCATTCGCGTGCAGGTCACCGCCGGGCCAGGTGGCGCGCGGCTGTGGTCGCGCGGTGGCGAAGACATTTCCGGCAGCTTCCCGGACATCCTGGCCGCGATGGATTTCCACGCCGTCGCCGATGGCGAATTGCTGGTGCTGCGCGAAGGTGCAGTGGCGCCCTTCAGCGACTTGCAGCAGCGCCTCAACCGCAAGGCGCCAGGTGCGAAGATGCTCGCGCAATACCCCGCGCATCTGCGCCTGTATGACCTGCTGTTCGACGGCACCGAGGACCTGCGCGCGTTGCCCTTCACCGCCCGCCGCGCGCGACTGGAATCATGGTTCGCGCGCACCGCGCCCGCCCGCATGGACCTCTCCGAACTCATCGCCTTCGACAGCTTCGACCAGCTTGCATTGCTGCGCGAAAACGCCCGCGCCGCCAGCATGGAAGGGCTGATGATCAAGCGACTGGACGCGCCCTATATCGCCGGCCGGACCAAAGGAAATTGGTGGAAATGGAAGCGCGGCACGCAATCCGTGGACGCCGTGCTGATGTATGCGCAGCGCGGCCACGGCAAGCGATCCAGCTTCTATTCCGACTACACTTTCGGCCTGTGGCGTGGAGAGGAACTGGTCCCGATCGGCAAGGCCTATTCAGGCTACACCGATGCCGAACTCGCCTTCCTCGACAAATGGATCCGCGACCACACCACGCAGCGCTTCGGCCCGGTGCGCGAAGTCGAACGCGGCCTGGTGCTGGAGGTGGAATTCGACGCCGCGCAATTCTCCAACCGCCACAAATCCGGCGTGGCATTGCGCTTCCCCCGCATCGCCCGCCTGCGTCGCGACAAGCCCGCCGATGAGGCCGACCGCTTGGAGACATTGCTTGCGATGATCCCCGCGCGTTGAATGCGCGCAGGAGGAACCCACCATGCCCATCACCCAAAACATCGCGCTCCAGCGCATCCGCCAGAACCAGATTTCCCTGGGTCTTGGCGTGCAGATCAGCCGCGGCCCCGCCATCGGCGCGATCGGCGCCGCCGCCGGCTTCCACTGGCTGTTCATCGACATGGAACACGGCGCCACCAGCCTGGACCAGGCCAGCACCATCAGCATCGCGGCCCTGGGCCAGGGCATCACGCCCATCGTGCGCTGCTGCAAGGACGCCATCTTCGAAGGCACGCGCGCGCTGGACAATGGCGCCATGGGCGTCGTCGTGCCGCATATCGACAACGCCGATGAAGCGCATGTCGTGGCGCAGGCCTATCGCTTCCCGCCCATCGGCCAGCGCAGCTTCGGCGGCCCGGCTTTCGCGCATGGCTTTCGCGCGCCCGACCCCGCCACGGCGCAGCGCGAAATCAACGAGAACGTCCTGATCTGCTGCATGATCGAAACGCCCGAAGCCGTGAAAAACGCCGCCGCCATCGCCGCCGTCCCAGGCGTGGATGCGCTGATGATCGGCACCTCGGACCTGACGGCCAGCATGGGCATCGCCGGCCAGATCGGCCACCCGGATGTGCAGGCCGCATACGCCACCGTCGCCGCTGCCTGCCACGCACACGGCAAAACCCTCGGCATGGGCGGCGTCTACGACGAGACATGGGCAAAGGCCTACGTCGCCCTCGGCGCCCGCTTCATCCTGGGCGGCGCCGACCACGCCCTGCTGCTGGCCGGCGCCAAAACCCGCGCGGGTTTCCTCAACGGGCTTGGATGACAAAAATTCAATTGCGACGCATTCGCAACCCCACTTGCGAATGCTTCGCAATGGCGATAGCGTCCCGCCCATGATGCACCGACGCACCCTCCTCGCCCTGCCCGCCGTCCTCGCCGCCCCGGCACTCGCCCAGGAACGCGTGGTCAACGTCTATTCATCCCGCCACTACGACAGCGACCGCGACCTGTGGGAGGTCTTCTCCCGCGGTGCGGGCATCCGCGTGCGCGTGATCGAAGCGCAGGTCGACCAACTCCTCGAACGCATCCGCGCCGAGGGCGCGAATTCCCCCGCCGATATCCTGCTCACCGTCGATATCGGGCGCCTCGCCCGCGCCAAGGAACTGAACCTGCTGCAACCCGCGGCCAGCACCAGCCTCACCACCCGCATCCCCGCGCATCTGCGCGACCCGGACAACCAATGGTTCGGCTTCACCATGCGCGCCCGCGTGGTCATGTTCGACAAGGCCCAAGGCCTGCCCGCCGGCCTCGCGCGCTACGAAGACCTGGCCAAGCCTGAATTCCGCAACCAGCTGCTCACGCGCAGCTCCGGCA
>JAAFHD010000309.1:754-4608 GCA_013298245.1 Alphaproteobacteria bacterium | reverse complement strand
CTGGATGCCGCCCCAGGCCAGCGCCTCCGCCTCAGCCACCTTCTGCACGCATTGGCCGACAGCACCGCGCGCCGCCTGCAGCTTCGCGATGATGGGTGATTTATGCGTCTTGGTGTGCGCGCGCAGCTTGGCGCGCGTGGGCGCCAGCAGCGCGGCCATGCTGTCCAGGTTGTGCTCGAAGGCGTCGAGGTCCAGCACCAAAGCGGGCGTGTCGATCTCCTGCTCGTGCATGCCGGGTTCGGCGGGTGGGTGCTGCATGGCGTTTCTCCAATGTGGCACCATGTTGCGCGCATGTTCCCAAGCGATCCAGATGTGCTCGTCATCGGCGCCGGTGCCGCCGGCATTGCCGCCGCGGGTGCGCTGGCCGCGCGTGGCCTGACCTGCGTGGTGCTGGAGGCCGGCGCACGCATCGGCGGCCGCGCGCATGCCTGCACCACGCTGGGTGCCGTGTTCGACCATGGTGCGACCTGGCTGCACGCGGCGGAGCAGAACGCGCTGACACCGCACGCGCCCGACGCCGTCAACCACGACCGGATTCGCGAACGGCATTTCTGGATGGGTGACCGCTGGGCCACACGCGTGGAACTGGCTGCCTTCCAACGCGCGGATAATGCGTTTCACGCAGCGGTCGCGCGCGCGGCCGAAGGCCCCGACCGCGCCATCGCCGATGTCATCCCACAGGGCGGCCCATGGGACGCGACCGTGGCGCATTGGCAAGGCGCGCAAATCCAGGCGATGGAAGTGCAGCATTTGTCCGCCCACGACATCGCGGCCAACAGCCCCGAGGGCACCAACCTGCTGCCGCGCGAGGGCGTGGGCGGCGTGGTCGCGCGCCTGGCGCAAGGCCTGCCCATCCAACTGAATGCGCGGGTGGAAACGCTGGACTGGGCAGGCCCCGGCATCATCGCGCGCGGCCCGTTCGGCACGCTTCGCGCACGCGCCGCGATCATCACCATCTCGACCGGCGTGCTGGCCGCGGGCGGCATCCGCTTCACGCCCGCGCTGCCCGCCACACATGCGCAGGCGGTGCATGATCTGCCCATGGCGTTGCTCGATAAATTCGCCTTCCGCTGCGCCGACCGTCTGGGCATCGCGCCCTTCCATTCCGTGCGTTGCCGCGTGACGGAAGCGCGCCCGCGCCCGCTCAGCTTCGTCTTTTGGCCGCACGAATCCGACCACCTCTTCGGTTTCGCGGGCGGCGCGCTGGCCTGGGAATTGGGCGGCGGCGCGGCGCTGATCGACCACGCGCGCGACGAATTGCGACACATCTTCGGCAACCCGCCTTTGGGTGCCGCGCTGGCCACACAATGGGGCCGCGACCCGCTCTTTCTGGGCAGCTACAGCCAGGCGCGGGTGGGTGCAGCCGGCGCGCGCGCAGCACTGGCGCAGACGCTGGCGGATGGGCGCGTGTTCTTCGCCGGCGAAGCCACGCACCACGGCATGGCCGGAATGGTCAGCGGCGCTTGGGCCGAAGGCGAACGCGCCGCGCGGGCCATCAATCCACGATAAACAGCGTGGCCCCCGTGGCCGTGCGGCTGCGATGCGGCGCATCCCCGAAATCGGAGACGTGATAGCTGCTGCCCGCCTGCATCACGAATTCCCGGCCGTCCTTCAATTCGCTGATCATCTCGCCGGCCAGCACAAGCAGCACATGGCCGCGGTCGCACCAATGATCCGCCAGGTAGCCGGGCGAGTATTCCACCATGCGGATGCGCGCATCGCCCATCATGACCGTGCGCCAGGTGGCGTGGCCGGTCTCGCCCGCGTGCTGCGTGGCGGGCACGGCGGACCAGTCGGTGACGGTGAAGGGGTGGGTGGGGAGTTTCATGTGCGTGTGTTCCTAAGCTGGCTGCTGAAACCGGCGATACAAACCACTACGCGATGGCGCGCGTTTCCAGCCGGTCATCGTGACGAAGCAAGCCGCGCGCACCGGCCAGCAGCCGCCCGCGCGCGCCCTGGTCCGCCAACAGCATCGCGCGCAGGAACATCACCGCCACACCGGCCACGCGTGCATGTGTGCCGGTGCCGAAGCGCGCATCGCCGGCGAAGCCCAGATGGTCGGCACCTTCCAGCCACAGCAGTGCCGAGGGCACGCCATCGGGTGTGGCGCGGAAGGGCAGTGTGCGGTCCTGCGGCGTGGTCTGGTCCAGCGGGGACGTGTCGCGGCTGCCGGTGATGTGCAGCATGGGTGCGTCCACCTGCGCCATGGCGAAGGCGGGTGCCAGGCGCCGCACGGGCGTGGGCGAAATCGCGATGCCGAGGCGGATGCGTGGCTCGCGGAAGCTCGCCGCCACGCGACCCAGGCGCTGGCCCATCCAATGCTGCACCGTCCAGGCACCGAAGCTGTGGCCGGCGGCGGCGATGGCGTCCGCGCGCAGCGGCCAAAGCCGCGCGGCCTGGTCGAGGGCGAAGGCGCCATCCGCCAGGCGCGCCAAGGCGGGCGCGGTGTCGGCCACGGCGGCGCGCAGATTGGGTGTGTCGGCGTCGCTGCCGGGGTGTTGCAGGTGCAGCGCGATGCAGCCGGCGGCGCGGAAGGCTTCGCCCAGATAGGCCAGGCCCTCGCGGCTGCCGCCGAGGCCGTGGCTGATCAGCACCAAGGGGTGCGGCGGGCGCGCATCAGGCAGGCGGATCAGCACGGGGATGCGACGGTCGCGCGCGGTGTCGTGCCATTCGGCGCGCGTGTCGGGCGGCGCGGCGGCGGCCAGCAAGGGTGTGGCCAGAAGCGCGCGACGGCGGATCACAATTCGGGCTTTCCGTCGGCGCGCTTGTCCGGCTTGCCCATGGCGAATTCGCGGGTGATGAAGTCGCGATCGTATTGGCGCTGGGTGATGCCGAAGCAGGAACAGGCGCGGCGTTCATCGGTCAGCCACAGGCTGAAATCGTGGTGCCCGAGCGCGTGCAGATGCGCGGGCAGTGCGTCGCGGATGAAGTGCAGGTATTCGCCGGCGAAACGGGGCCGCGCCAGGTAGGCCTTGTTGAAACCGACCATGATGAATTCGAAGCTCTGCGGGTGCTGCGCCATCCACTCGATGGCGCCCAGCGTCACGCCCATGAATTGTGGTGCGAGGAAATCATCCAGCACCAGCAGGCCATCGGCGGCGAGCGTGTGGTCGGCCAGCGCCATGTCATTGTGCAGGCCCCAGCGGCCATGGTCGCCGTCGATATGCATGAAGCGGGTGCCGCGCATGGGCAGGTGCGCGATGTCCAGTCGCTCGGAATAGGACTGGATGGCGGTGACCTGGCCCGGGCTGTGCGGGCGGATGCGCGCGGGTGCTTCAGTGACGTGGTTGGTCTTGTAGTCGATCAGGCGCAGCGTTTCTTCGGGTCGCGTGTGCAGGCCGAGCATCATCGCCGCGCGGCCATAGGCGCAGCCGATTTCCACCATGTCGCCTTCGATGTGCCACGCTGCCTGCTGGCCGAGAAACGCGTCCCACAAGGCGGCCGACATGTCGGAGTACCAGCCCTGCACATCGCGCGCGGCATCAACCCAGGCGGTGTAGCGCGTGTGGTCGATGGACGCGCCATCGGGTTCCTCGCGCCAGTCGCGCGGGGGGGTGTCACTGGGCATCGGGCGGCATGTCGTAGGTGACCCACCAGGTGCGGGTGGCGTGCTTGTCATACAGGGTGCGGGCGCGGTGGTTGTCGTCGGCGGTGATCCAGCGGACGGGGTCCCAGCCATGGGTGCGGGCCAGGCGGCGCAGTTCCGCCAGCAAGGCGGGGGCGGCGCCGGAACCGCGGGCGTCGCGCGCCACGAACAGGTCGTCGAGGAAGCAGCCCGTGGCGGCGCGAAGGGGCCGCGCATAGGGGCGGTAATGCGCCAGGCCTAGCGCACGGCCCGTCGCGTCTTCCGCGAT
>JAAFHD010000309.1:0-744 GCA_013298245.1 Alphaproteobacteria bacterium | reverse complement strand
CCAGGACCAGACGGTGTCGCGCATCGCTTGCGTCTGCGCGACGCGGTAGAATTCCGCATAGCCGGCATAGAGCACATCCCATTCGGCGCGGTGGCGTTGTTCGACCGGGATCACGCGCATGGTCAGGTCTCCATCAATCCGGCGGCGGACAGGCCGCGCAACAGGGACGCGGCGTGCAGGCCGCTGTCGATTTCGCCACGCAGAAGCATGGCACGAACCTCGGCGATGGGCAGCAGGACGGGTTCGATGGATTCACCAGGTTCCAACTGCTGTGCGCCGGCGTATTCGCAACCCTCCGCCAGCACGACATGGCAGCGATTGGCCACGCGCGCGGGGTCGGGGAACATGCTGCCCACATGGCGCAGGCTGGTGGCGCGGAAGCCGGTTTCCTCGGCCAATTCCTTGGCGCCGGCGGCGACGATGTCATCGCCATCGATGATGCCGCCGGGGACGATCAGCACGAATTGCCGCACCGCCTGGCGCCATTCGCGGATCAGCACCACGCGCTGGTCGGTGGTGAGGGCGATGACCGTGACCCAGTCGGGTTGCAGCAACACCCAGAAGGGATCCAGCACGGTGCCGGCAGGCGTGCGCACGCGTTCGGCGGCGACATGCAACCATGGGTCTTGCAGCACCGTGCGGGTGGACAGCGTCTCCCACCCGCCGGGAGGCGGCGGCGCGAAACGGTCCTTCATGGGGGTGCGCTCGTGGCCCTTGGAGGGGGCTTTGCCCCCTCCAAACCTC
>JAAFHD010000031.1 GCA_013298245.1 Alphaproteobacteria bacterium | reverse complement strand
GGTGAGGTGGACATCATCATCGGCGGCCTGGGCACTGGCGGCACCATGACTGGCATTGCGCGCGCGTTGAAACCGCGCCGTGCGGGGCTGCGCGTGATCGGCGTGGAACCCGCGGAATCGGCCGTGCTGAACGGCGATGATCCGGGGCCGCATGGCATCCAGGGCATCGGGCCGGGCTTCAAGCCGAGCGTGCTGGAAGTGGAATTGCTGGACGCGGTGGAGACCGCGAATGAACGCGACGCCATCGCCACCGCACGCCGCGCCGCGCGCGCCGAAGGCCTGGCGGTTGGTATTTCCTCCGGCGCGGCATTGTCGGTCGCGTTGCGTCATGCGGCGCAGCCGGAAAACGCCGGCAAGCGCATTGTCTGCATCGCGCCGTCTTTTGCGGAACGCTATTTGTCCACCGCGTTGTTCCAAGGGTTGGAATGATGGAAATGCTGCGGCTCGCGCGGTCCATCCGCGAACGCGATCCGGCCAAGCCCGGCTTGCTGGAAGTGGTGCTGTCCTACCCAGGGCTGCACGCGGTGCTGTGGCACCGGCTGTCGCATGCGGTGTATCGCGCGGGGTGGCGGGGGTTGGCGCGCTTCATCTCGCATATCGCGCGCATGCTGACCGGGATTGAAATCCACCCCGGCGCGAAGATCGGGCAGCGGTTGTTCATCGACCACGGCATGGGCGTGGTGATCGGGGAGACAGCGACGATCGGCGATGACGTGACCATCTATCATGGCGTCACCTTGGGCGGCTTGTCGCTCAAGCCCGGCAAGCGCCACCCGGATGTGCTGGATGGCGCCACACTGGGCGCTGGCGCGCAGGTGCTGGGGCCGATCACGGTTGGGCTGGGCGCGAAGGTGGGCGCCAATTCCGTCGTGGTGTCGGATGTGTGCGACCACACCACCGTGGTCGGCATCCCCGCGCGCAGCCCCAAGGATTGCGAGGAAGACACAACCTTCGGCTACGGCCTGCCGGCGCGCACGGGCGCCGACCCGCTGGGCGAGGAACTGGCCGCTTTGCGTGCCGATGTGGCGGCGCTGCGCGCGCGCGTTGAGGGGATGCGTGGGGCGGCGTGACTACGCCGCGGCCAGCCCCATCAGCCCGCGCCAACCGGCCGCGACCTGCATATGGCCATCGACCTCGCGGCGCGCGATTTCAGCGGCGCCCAGTGTGGCGTAGAATTCCCGCGCTGATTCATTGGCCGCCAGCACCCACAGCGTCGCCGCATCCATCCGGTGCGCCAGCAGCCGGCGCGCCGCGGCACCCATCAGGCGCTGGCCAAGGCCCAGGCGCTGTGCCTCGGGCAGCACATAGATCGACAGGAATTCGCCGCCGAAACCGGCGCGCGCCATTGCCTCATCCCGCTGCGGCCCGCAGGCGCAGAAACCAAGCGGCCGCCCCGCATCCTCGGCGATGAAGGTGGCGCTGACCGGTGCATCCGGCTCCGCCAGGATACGCTCCCAGCGTTGCATCAGCTGGTCCAGCGGCGTCGGCGCCATGCCCGTCCCCGCATAGGCCACCACCCGGGTCGTGTGATGCAAGCCAGCGATCACCGCGGCATCCTGCGGCGTGGCACGGCGGATGCGCGCGATCATGCCAGGCGGGCCGCCAGTGCGGTGTTGAAGCGCTCCACCATGCCCGGCAGGCGCAGCGCATCCAGTGCCGCCCAGATCAGCGTGACGAACAGCCCCGCCCAGCCCCAGAAGACCAGCGCCCATGGCAGCGACATCAGCGTGATCACCAGCAACAGCACCGCCGTGCCGGTGCGGCGCAGATAGAAGCGGTGCGCGCCCAACAGGCCGCCGATCGCCAGCAACAGATAGGCAGCGCTGAGCCGCTTGCGCGCGGCAGCATAGCGCATCCAGCTTTGGGTGGGCGCGGTGTCCATCATCTCTTCCTCAGCGCCGGCATGTGGCAAAGCGGGGCGATGCGCGCAAGGGTTGCAGGTCACAGGATACGCTGGCGCAACGGGGGGGTGTTGTGCGGCGCGCGCCCTCCGTGCTGAAAGCCCCCATGGCAGAACATGATCGCATCCTGATCCTCGATTTCGGCAGCCAGGTGACGCAGTTGATCGCGCGCCGGGTGCGGGAGAGCGGGGTGTATTGCGAGGTCTGGCCGTTCAACCGGGCGGATGCGGAACGCATTGCGGAGTTTGCGCCCAGGGGGATCATTTTTTCGGGTGGGCCGGCGAGCGTGACTGAGGGCGAAAGCCCGCGCGCGCCGGCGGAGGTGTTCGGCATGGGGCTGCCGATCATGGGCATCTGCTACGGGCAGCAGACCTTGGCCGCGCAATTGGGCGGCACGGTGGAAGGCGGGCATGCCCGCGAATTCGGCCGCGCGGTGGTCGAGGTGACGGGCGAATGCGCGTTGACCCAAGGCGTTTGGGCGCCGGGCGCGCGCGAGACGGTGTGGATGAGCCACGGCGACCGCATCACCGTGCTGCCGCCAGGCTTTCGCGTGGTGGCGGAGAGCGAGGGCGCGCCGTTTGCGCTGATCGCCGATGATGCGCGGCAGTATTACGGCACGATGTTCCACCCGGAGGTGGTGCACACGCCGCATGGCGCCGCGCTGTTGCGCAACTTCACCCATGGCGTGTGTGGGTGTGCCGGTGACTGGACGATGGGCGCCTATCGGGCCGAGGCGGTGGCCAGGATTCGCGCGCTGGTCGGCAAGGGCAAAGTGGTGTGCGGCTTGTCGGGCGGCGTCGATTCCTCGGTGGCGGCGGTGCTGATCCACGAGGCCATCGGCGACCAGCTGACCTGCATCTATGTCGACCACGGGCTGATGCGCGCCAACGAAAGCGAGCAGGTGGTGGCGACCTTCCGCGACCGGTTCAACATCCGCCTGGTGCATCGCGATGCGTCGGATTTGTTCCTGGGCGCGCTGGCCGGCGTGAGGGACCCGGAGGTGAAGCGCAAGACGATCGGCCGGCTGTTCATCGAGGTGTTCGAGGAGGAGCAGGCGAAGCTGGGCGGGGCGGATTTCCTCGCACAGGGCACGCTGTATCCGGATGTGATCGAGAGCGTGTCCGCCACCGGCGGGCCTTCGGTGACGATCAAGTCGCACCACAATGTGGGCGGGTTGCCGGAGGGGATGCGCATGCGCCTGGTGGAGCCGCTGCGCGACCTGTTCAAGGATGAGGTGCGCGCGCTGGGGCGGGAGTTGGGGATACCGGAGGAGATCGTGGGGCGGCATCCGTTTCCGGGGCCGGGGCTGGCGATCCGCATTCCCGGCGACATCACGCGGGAACGCGCGGATCTGCTGCGCAAGGTGGATGCGATCTACCTGGAGGAGATCCGCGCGGCGGGGCTGTATGACGCGATCTGGCAGGCGTTTGCGGTGTTGTTGCCGGTGCGGACCGTGGGGGTGATGGGGGATGGGCGGACATACGACCAGGCCTGTGCGCTGCGGGCGGTGACCAGCACGGATGGGATGACGGCGGATGTGTATCCGTTTTCGATGGAGTTCTTGACGCGCGTGGCGGGGCGGATTGTGAATGAGGTGCGGGGGGTTAATCGGGTGACTTACGACATCACCAGCAAGCCGCCGGGGACGATCGAATGGGAGTGAGGGATTAGCCTTGACGGATGAAGCATCATTGACGGCCTTGGTCGTTGCGAACGATGACTTCGCCGACCTTGAAACCGCCCTCGACATCTTCTGCCCGTTCGAGGCGTTGGGCATGGTCCGGCAAGAAGTGCGGCATGCCTATTTTCTCGCTTATATTCTGAGCCCGCATCGGCCACATGGGTTTCGGAGCGCAGCAACAGCGGCTTTGCTGGCTGCTATAGTTCGTGCCGGAGCTATGAACGGACCAAGCCTCTTGGATGTCCACTTGGCTGATCTGAGCGACATCAGGGTTGAGCGCGAGCGCGACCGCATTGATCTGCTTCTTGATGTGCCGTCAATCAACCTTGTCGTTGCAATCGAACTGAAGATCGACGCGCGAGAAAGCGACGGGCAGTTGAGAAAATACCGCAAGCTCGTCGAGGAGCGCTTCCCCAACAGGAAACGGCTCTTCGTATTTCTTACCATCGATGGTGATGATCCAATTGGCGATGAGCAGTGGCTGCCGCTGCAAATGGAAGCCCTGGCAGCCGAGTTGCAGCGACTTTGCGCAAGCGCAGTCGGGAATCAGGAAGGGCGACGGCTGTTGGCGGCCTATCTGGCGATGCTTAGGAGGCATCATATGGGCGACGAAAGTCTTGAGGCATTCGCTGCGAGGCTATGGGAGAAGCACCGAACCGCGTTGGAGTACCTTGCGGACCGACGGCCAAATAGCAGGTCGCGGATAATGGCGCACATGATCGCACAGCGCGCTGACATTGCCGCAGCCCTATGCAAACAAACCGGTCTCACAGTGGAATACGATAGCCATGCTGGTGCTACGAGGCTGCGCTTCGCTGTGAAGGAGTGGGATGATGTCGAGGGGATGCTGGCCGCCCGGGGCTGGTCTCAAACCAACCGCATCGTGTTGGCCGAACTCGTCTCTTATTCGAACGGCGCAATTTGTTCTTACGTTCTTCTTGGGCCGGGGGATACGGGCGCCCGGGAGAGTATTTTCAACAAATTAAAGGTTGGCGGATATGTCAAACTTCCAAAAAATCTAGGAGCAGATTGGAAACGCCTAGCAAGCTCCACACTCATCAAGGCAACGCGCGACGATGAGGAGGAAAAATCAGAGATAGATACGGTGACGCTGATGAACAATTTTGTTAAGGCAATTTCGCCTGTCTTGAAAGCATACGATCAAGCTTTGCGACCGCCTACTGCCTGAACCGCGGTAGCATCGGCAAACTGTTCCTGGGCGCGTTGTGCGGCGTGAGCAGGACTATTGCACCTGGGCTGGCCAACGGCAGCTTGAAGCGTCGATGTCCGAAGGCCAGGCCAGCACGCCGGACAGCACGAGCGCGCCGCCCCGCAACGGACGCATGGTGCCGGCGGCGCTTCCCAGCCGGCGCTTCAACGCGGGGACCGATCCTCGCGCCGCATAGCCGAGCACGACCAGCGGCAGTTTGTCACACCGCGTTCAGCCGCCTCGGACCACGCAGCCCGCCCAGCACCGCCGGCACCAGCCGGACGAACAGCGCGATGTGGATCATGAGGTAGAGCGGCACGAAATAGCTGGGAATGAAGCGCCATGGCAGCTCGCCCAGCAGTGCCGTGCCCGGTGCCTCGAAGAACAGCCTGAGCGGTGATCCGGGCTGCGAAAGAACGCCCAGCGTGACAGCGCTGATGAAGTCGGCAAAGCCGATCACATTCCACCCCAGCACCCAGTGTTCCCAGCCAGGCCGCGCCCGCCAGGCGATGATGGCCGCAGGGATGGCCAGGCCGGCGGCCAGCAGGTCGCCCCATCCCGCGATGCTGGCGAATGGATCGGACAGCCGCCCCTGTGCGTGCAGTAGGATGAACAGCCCGCCGGCGACGCGCGTCACGTGCAGCGCCACCAGCAGCGGCACATCAGCCTGCATGATCACCGCGCGCACCGATGGCAGCAACGCCATACACAGACCAGCCAGCACAACCGGCAACAGGATGCCGAACAGCGCGCCTGGAAACGGGCCAAGCCGCGGCACCGTGCCGAGTGCGGTGAACAGCAACCAGCTGATCAGCACGGCGGTCAAACCGTGCGCCGCCTGGGCCGGCAGCGGGAATGCCTTGACGATGACCAGTATGGCCAGCGGCCCGCAAAACAGCACGAAGCCATGCATCAGCACATCAAGGGTCATGCGGGCGGGCTTTCCGGTTGCGGCGGGTTGGGTGTCGCTGCGAGCTTGCGCAGGGCGCTGATCGCCTGCTCGCGGATGGTGTCGTTCAGGCTGGCATCCGGCATCGCGCGCATCAGCGCGAGCGAGCCCACGAGCATGGCGAGTGCTGCCCAGCTGTGATCTGCCTCCGCCGTGGTCAGGCCAGGTGCTGCCGCCAATGCGCGGCGCGTGTCTTCGGTGCCGTTGCGGAACCTGGCTTGCACCGGTGCTTCCTGGCGGTGGACCTCGCTGACCAGGGCAGCGGCCGGGCAGCCGGAGGCGACAGCACCAACGCGGGCCTCTGCCAGGTAATGCTTCGCGATCACGCCAACATCGCCGCTCGCCTGTGCCATGCGCGCGAGTGCCGCGAAGTTCTTCGGGCTGTCGTCGAAGGCTTTCTCGGTGGCAGCCGCCAGCATCGCGGTCTTGTCGGCGAAATGCGCATAGAAGCCGCCATGCGTCAGGCCGACAGCCTTCATGACATTGCCGACACTGGCTTCGGTGAAGCCGCGCTCGCGCATCAACTGCGATGCTGCATCGATGATGGCGGAGTGCGTTCGCTCGCGATGTCCCGCGTCATACCGCACCATGGCTTGCCTCCGATCAGCGCCTGCCAAACCTGCCTGGAGGCAGCTCGTTAGGCTTTGATATGATATATATCATATAAAAGCAAGCACTGCCAAAAATGCCGCTTCAAGCCATGACCAATGCCATGGTTCCCATCGCGCTGTTGGTGGACCCGCAGGCACTCCGGCGCGCCTGATCTCACCAGCACCAGGCGCAGCCGCGATCGCCATGCGCCGCGGGATGGACCGAAAACCACCCCGCCCGTGCGTCACACAGGCTCAGCCTTGCAGGAACCCGTTCAACTCCGCCGTCGTCACCGCGCGGTCGATATAGCCGAATGTGCCGCCATCCTTGACCTCGCGCGCCGCCGCAAGCGTTGCCGTCATCGCCGCGCGATACAGCGATGTGGCGAGGCTCACGCGCTTCACGCCGGCCGCTGCCAGGTCAGCGACGGTGAAGGACTTGCGCGCGATGCCGGCCATGAAGTTGAACGGTTTTGTCAGGCTGGCGCACACCTTCCGCACGGCTTCCATGTCGGGCAATCCCGGCGCCATCAGCACATCCGCGCCGGCGGCCTCGAAGGCCTGCAGGCGGCGGATGGTGTCGTCCAGATCGGGGATGTTGCGCACGAAATTCTCGCAGCGCGCGGTCAGCATGAACTTGAAGGGCAGGCTGCGCGCGGCCGCGACCGCTGCTTCCACGCGCCGCGTCGCATGCGCGATGTCGTAGATCGGCTTGGCGCGATCGCCCGTCGCATCCTCGATGGAACCACCCACCAGGCCGATTTCCGCCGCCGCGCGGATCGTGTTCGCCGCGTCGTCCGGCGCGTCGCCGAAGCCTTTTTCGAGATCGGCGGAAACGGGAAGGTCGGTCGCATCCACGATCAGCTTGGCATGCGCCAGCGCCTCGTCCCGTGTCACGCGACCATCGCGCTTGCCCAGGATGCCGGCCTGCGCGCCGCTCGATGTCGCCAGCGCCTCGAAGCCGAGCGCGGCCAGCATGCGCGCCGAACCGCCATCGAAGGGATTGGCGATGACGAAGGCGCCTGGCCGCTCATGCAAGGCTGCGAATGCAAGCGCCTTGCCGGACTGTGTGACGGACATGCGAAGGCTCCTGTTGCGAGGGACACCCCGACTATAGGCGCGGCCGCGGAAACCCGCGATCAGATCAACCGACGAAACACCCGCAAAAACGCGTCCACATCCGCCTCATCATTGTAGACATGCGGGCTGACGCGCAGCCGCCCCAGCCTCGGCGCCACATGCACGCCCTCCGCCGCCAGCGCCTCGATCAACCCAGGCCGCATACCGCCCGGAAACCCCAGGCTCAGCACATGCGGCGCGCGCTTCTGCGGCACCTCCACCCCGCTCCCCGCCACCCCCTCCACCAACATCCCATTCAACCAGCCCAGGCGCGCGGCAATCGCCTCACACCCCCAATCGGCCATCATCTCCATCCCGACCGAGGCCATTTCCATACCCACCAGGTGGTCGCGCTCCCCCATGTCAAAACGCTTGGCGCCATCGGTGAAATCCAGGTCCGCCATGTAGGGCGTCGCCTCCGACGACACCCGCCTGCGCCCCGCGCCTGTCTGTTCCAGCGGCACACCGCCCTGCCAGCGCCGCGCCACATACAGGAACGCCCGCCCATAAGGCCCCAGCACCCACTTATACGTTGGAAAGATCAGGATATCCGGGTCGAGCGCCGCCACATCCAGCGGCAGCACGCCGGCATGGTGTGTGGCGTCCACCAGCAGCATGGCACCCGCCTGGCGCGCCGCGGCCGCGACCGCGCCCAGATTCACCAACCCGCCATCCGCCCAATGCACCGACGAGATCGAAACCAGCCCCAACGGCGCCGCCCCCGGCCGCGCAATCGCCGCCAGCACGGCGGCCGTCCAATCCCCATCGGCCGGACGCACCACTGTCTCGACGCTGAACCCACCCTGCGGCGCGCGCTGCAACCATTCCAGCACCGGCGAGGAATGGTCATCCCCCAGCACCAGCACGCGCGCCCCCGCCGCCACCGGCAGGATGCGCCCCGCCACCGCCACGCCGTAGGAAATGGACGGGATCAGCGCCACATCCTCAGGCGCCGCATTGATCAGCCGTGCCGCGGCGGCCCGCGCCCGCGCGAACTGCCCGGCCATGTGTTCGGCGGTGATGCCCCAGGGCCGCGCCTTCAGCGCGATGCCGCGCTGGCCGGCTTCCTGCACCGCGCGCGGCAGCGGACTCCAGGAGGCAGCGTTGAGGTAGGCAACGTCACGCGGGATGTCGAATTCGTCGCGTTGGCAGGGCAGCATGGGCGGGCTCCGGTCGGAGCGCGCAGCCTGCGCCGCGTGGGGCGTGCCAGCAAGCCGATCCGTGCTATCCGCGCGCCATGATCACCATCCACGGCATCAAGAACTGCGACACCATGAAGAAGGCCCGCGCCTGGCTGGATGCCGCCGGCATCGCGCATGCCTTCCATGATTATCGCGTGCAGGGTGTGTCGGCCGAACTGCTGCGCCCATGGCTTGCCGAGCATGGCTGGCAAGCGCTGCTGAACCGCGCCGGCACCACCTTCCGCAAATTGCCCGAGGCGGATCGCGAGGCCATGGACGAAGCCCGCGCCATCGCGCTGATGCTGGCGCAGCCCGCGGTCATCAAGCGGCCGGTGCTGGATCTGGGCGCGCGCCGGATCATCGGCTTCGCGCCTGCCACTTACGCGGCGGCCTTCGCGCGCTGACCCAACCCTTGCCGCGCGCGCCCGCCCGCGCGAGCCTGCGCGGATGAGGATCATCCCGCAAAAACGCCCCGCCACCGGCCGCGCCATGGTGGTCACCAATCACCACGCGGCATCGGCCGCCGCCGCCACCATGCTGGCCGAGGGCGGCAATGCCGTGGACGCCGCCGTCGCCGGTCTGCTGGCGCTGTCGGTGTGCGAGCCGATGATGGTGGGCCTCTTCGGCGGCGGCACTTTCCATCTGCGTGATGGGCAGGGCGAGCACACTATCCTGGACGGCCTGTCCTGCGCACCGCTGGCGGCTGTCCCCACAATGTATACACCGGCTGCACCCGACGATCCGCTGAACATCGAGGCGGTCGGGCGCACCAATACGCTGGGCGCGCTGTCGGTCGCGGTGCCGGCGAACCTTCTGGCCTGGTGCGCGGCGCTGGAACGCGAGGGCCGTTTTTCCCTGGACGACGTGATCCAGCCCGCGATCCGACTGGCCAAGCGCGGCTTCCTGGTCTCGCCCTACCTGCATGACTGCATCGCCGATTGCGCGGCCGATATCGCCGCCGATGCGGCGCTGGCCGCGCTACTGATGCCGGGCGGCAAGCCGCTGCCGGTGGGCGCGCGCCTGGCCAATCCCGCGCTGGCCGAAACGCTGGCGACCATCGCGCGCGAAGGCCCTGCCGCGCTGCATGGCGGCGCCATCGGCCAAAGCGCCATCGCCGAACTTTCCGCACGCGGCGGCATCATGACCATGGCCGACCTGACCACCCATGGCGTCATCGAACGCCAGGTGATCCGCGGCAGTTATCGCGGCTACGAGGTGGTGCTGCCCCCACCACCCAGCGCCGCCGGCGTGCATGTCACGCAGATGCTGAACATGCTGGAGGCCTTCGACGTGAAGGCGCTCGGCTTCGCCACCCCCGCCACGCTGCACCTGGTCGCGGAAGCGCTGAAAATGGCCTTCGCCGACCGCGCCGCCGCCACCGCCGACCCGGCCTTCGTGAAGGTTCCTGTCACCCGCCTGACCAGCAAGGCATACGCGGCCGAACGCCGCGCCGAATTCGACCCTGCCGCCGCACGCCGCTGGGGCGCAGGTGTGGCCGTCGGCGAGGACCACACCACGCACCTGACGGTTGCGGATTCCGATGGCCGCATCGTCGCCGCCACCCATACCATCAACAGCCTGTTCGGCGCGCGCATCCTGTTGCGCGAAACCGGGCTGATCCCCAACAACTACATGGCGCTGTTCAACCCCCGCGCGGGGCTGGCCAACAGCGTCGCCCCGGGCAAGCGCGTGACCACCTCCATGTCGCCCATGATCATCCTGAAGGATGGCGCGCCCTGGGCCGCGCTGGGCCTGCCGGGGGGCTTGCGCATCTTCGCCAGCACCTTCCAGGCGGCGCTGAACCTGATCGACCACGGCATGTCCGCGCAGCAGGCGGTGGAAGCGCCACGCATCTGGACGCAGGGCGGCGCGCTGGAACTGGAACCCGCGATCACCAAGGAAGCCGAGGCAGCACTGCGCGCCATGGGCCACAACACGCAGCGCGTGGCGGCGGTGGCGGGCGGCATGTCCTGCATCCGGTTCCACCCCGATGGCATGATGGAGGGTGCTGCGTGCTGGCGCGCGGATGGCACGCCGATCGGCATCGCGGGCGGCATGGCGCGGCCTGGCGTGCGCTTCAACCCGGAAGCGCGCTCATGAACCTCGCGCGCATGCTGGCAGCGCGCGCGGCGGAAGCGCGGCCCATCACCGTGGGCCTGATCGGCTGCGGCAAATTCGCATCGATGTTCCTGGCCATGGCCGCGCGTCAGCCCGGCATCCACGTCGTGGTGATCGCGGATTTGGCGCCGGACCGTGCGCGCGCAAATCTGGCGCGCATCGGCTGGCCCGACGAACAGGCGCGCGCCACAACACTGGACGCCGCCATCGCCGCGCGCACCACATTCCTGACCGACAACGCAGCCCTGGTGAACGACCCGCGCATCGAGGTGGTGGTCGAAGCCACCGGCCACCCACTGGCCGGCCTGCTGCATGCGGAACGCGCCATCGCCGCGCACCAGCACGTGGTGATGGTGAACGTCGAAGCCGATGTGCTGGCCGGTCCCGTGCTGGCCGCGCGCGCCGAACGCGCGGGCGTGGTCTACTCCATGGCCTATGGCGACCAGCCCGCGCTGGTCTGCGAATTGGTGGACATGCTGCGCGCCCACGGCTTCCCTATCATCGCGGCCGGCAAGGGCACGAAATACCTGCCGACCTATCACGACAGCACGCCCGAAACAGTGTGGGGCCACTACGGCCTGACACCCGAAGCCGCGGCAGCGGGCGGGATGAATCCGCAGATGTTCAACTCCTTCCTCGACGGCACCAAAAGCGCGATCGAGATGGCCGCCATCGCCAATGCCACCGGCCTCGATGTGCCCTCCGACGGCCTGCAATTCCCACCCTGCGGCGTGCAGGACCTCGCGCATGTGCTGCGCCCGCGCGCCGCCGGCGGCGTGCTGGAACGTGCGGGCATGACGGAGGTGATTTCATCGCTGGAACGCGACGCGCGCCCCGTGGTCGGCGACCTGCGCTGGGGCGTCTACGCCGTCTTCGAGGGCGAGACCGACTACATCCGCCGCTGTTTTTCGGAATACGGCGTGAAGACCGACGACACCGGCCGCTACGCCGCGCTGTGGCGGCCCTATCACCTGATCGGCCTGGAACTGCCTTTGTCAGTCGCGTCGGCCGCCCTGCGCGGCGAACCCACCGGCGCCACCCGCGAATGGCGCGGCGATGTCGCCGCCACTGCCAAGCGCAACCTCTCGCCCGGCGAAATCCTCGATGGCGAGGGCGGCGCCATGGTCTGGGGCAAATGCATCCCCGCCGCCCGCAGCCACGCGGCACGCGCGCTGCCCATCGGCCTGGCCCATGGCGTGCGCCTCACCCGCGCCGTGCCCCGCGGCGCCATGCTGACCGAAGACGATGTCGCGCTCGACACCGCCGCCCACGCCGTCGCGATGCGACGCATGCTCGCCCCCGCCGCATAATCTGATAGCCTGCGCCAAAGCCAAGGAACCACGCCCATGACGCCGCCCCGCAACAGCACCGCCATGCGCGACATCGCCCACGCGCTGCATCCCTACACCGATGCCCGCGCGCATGAAGCCAACGGCCCCATGGTCATCACCCGCGGCGAGGGCTGTCGCGTGTGGGACGACCAGGGCCGCAGCTATATCGACACCGTCGCCGGCCTGTGGTGCGCCTCGCTCGGTTTCTCCAACGACCGCCTGGTGGCGGCCGCGACGGCGCAGATGAAGAAGCTGCCCTTCTACCACGCCTTCACCAGCAAATCGCACGAACCGCTGGTCGATCTGTCGGAGATGCTGATCGACCGCGCGCCGGTGCCGATGTCCAAGGTCTTCTTCGCCAACAGCGGCTCGGAAGCGAATGACAGCGCGCTGAAGATGATCTGGTACTTCAACAACGCCACCGGCCGGCCGTTGAAGAAGAAGGTCATCTCGCGCCTCAAGGGCTATCACGGCGTCACCATCGCCTCCGCCAGCCTGACCGGCCTGCCGAACAACCATCGCCTGTTCGACCTGCCGATCGCCGGCATCCTGCACACCATGACGCCGCACCACTATCGCGAAGGCCTGCCCGGCGAATCCGAAGACGATTTCGCCACCCGCTGCGCCGCCGAACTGGAAGCGATGATCCTGCGCGAAGGCCCCGAAACCGTCGCTGGCTTCTTCGCCGAACCCATCATGGGCGCCGGCGGTGTGATCGTCCCGCCCGCCAGCTACTTCCCGAAAATCCAGGCAGTGCTGCGCAAATACGACGTGCTGCTGGTCGCCGACGAAGTGATCTGCGGCTTCATGCGCACCGGCCACTACTGGGGCAGCCAGGCGCTGGGGATGGAGCCCGACATCCTGGTCTGCGCGAAGGCCTTGTCATCTTCCTACCTGCCGATCTCGGCGGTGATGGTGAATGACCGCGTCTACCAGGGCCTGGCCGATGGCAGCGCGCAGATCGGCACTTTCGGCCATGGCTTCACCTATTCCGGCCACCCGGTCGCGGCTGCGGTCGCGATCGAGACGCTGAAGATCTATGACGAGATCGACCTGCTTGGCCATGTCCGCCGCGTGGGGCCGGTGTTGCAGGCGGGCCTGCGCCGCCTGGCCGCGCATCCGCTGGTGGGCGAGGCACGCGGCATGGGCATGATCGGCGCGTTGGAACTGGTGGAAGACCGCGCCACCAAACGCGCCTTCGACCCCGCGCGCAAAGTCGCAGCCCGCGTGGCGAAAGCCTGCGAGGCCGAGGGCCTGATCATGCGCATCCTGCCCGGCGACGGCATCGCGTTTTCCCCGCCGCTGGTCATCACCGAAGCGGAGGTCGAAACCGTGCTGACCGGCGTCGAAAAAGCGCTGAACACGGTCGCCGTCGAACTGCGGCGCGAAGGTTTCGCGCTTGTATGAATGCGACACTTGAACGGCCATTCAGCTATCGCTAAAGTGGTGGTTGTTGAGAGCGACTCGCAACTGGGTCGCAACCGCCAGAGGATCCCATGGGCCGCGACTTCAGCCATATCGCCCGCCGCTGCGAACGCGCCGTCGTCACCGCCTATCGCGAATTGCGTGAGGCGGGCAGCGAGGATTTGGCCGCTTTCCAGTCCTGCACCACGCTCTATCGCGTGCACCATCCGGAAGCGTCCGTGACGGAAGCGCGCCGCCTGGTCGCCGAATGGATCGACCACCATGTGGTGCGCGCCAGCGCGGCACCCGCACCTGGTTGCGAGTGCGACTAAGCATGATTTGACGGGCCGATTCACCGGCCCGGCTGCAAGCAGCCGACCCGGATCGGACCTCACACCGTCGCCAAAAACGGCAGCAACAAATCCAGCACCGCCTGCGGCTGTTCCTGCATCACCCAATGCCCCGCGCCCGGCACCAGGTGCACGCCGCGCATCTGCGTGCAGACCTGCCTTTCCATGCGCTCCACATCGCCCGGCTTCTGATGCGTGCCCCAATCCGCGGCACCCGAGATGAACATCGACGGCACATCCAGCATGCGGCCGGAATAGACGCGCAATTCACGCTGCGTCTGCCCGCTGGTGGTGCTGCGATAACTGTTCAACCCGCCCTGGATTCCGGCGCGCAGATACTCGCGCGCATAGACCGCGACATCGGCTTCCGTGAACCATTCGCAGGCGGCGATCTGCTCGGCGCTGGGCATGTGTTCGAAGACCGTCTCCGCCATCCCCTTGCCCAGATCCATCACGTAATAGGTGGGCAGAATCGCCAGGGATTCCGCATTCCAACCGGGCAGCGGATGCGGCTTGTTCGCCGCCCAATCCGCGCTCTTGTGGTGGAAATAGGCGCGGAAAAACCGCTCGGGTTCCGCCAGCATCTCCGGCGCCGCCGCGGGCGTGGAATAGTACCACTGATAGTGCTGGCGCGGGCGCGACAACGCAGCCAGCGCGGCGGGCAGCGAAGGGTCCGCCAGCCCCCCCACAGCGCCATCGGCGCGAAAGGGCGGCGGGCCGGCATAAGGCGCGCTCATCACCACGCAGGCGCGAAAAATATCAGGCCGGATCAGCGCCGCATTGCCCGCCACGGGCGACCCGAAATCATGGCCAATGACGGCGTGCACATGGCCGCGCCCCAGCGCCTGCACCAACCCCACCGCATCGCGCACGAAATTCAGCGGGCCGAATTCATGCAGCGGGATGTCGTAACCCTGCGACCATCCGGTCGTGCGCCCATACCCACGCTGGTCCGGCGCCACCACCCGATACCCCGACTGCGCCAACGGCATGATCACCCGCCGCCAGGAATACGCCAGCTCCGGAAAGCCATGCAGCAGCAGCAGCATGGGCGCGTCCTCCGGCCCCGCCTCCAGCACATGCATGTTCAGGCCATTGCCATTCGCGACCATGCGCGAGGTGACGCCATTGGGAAGAGGAAGCGCTTCGATCATGCGAAACCGTAGAGCCGCGCGGGGTTGTCGACCAGCACCTGGTGGCGCAGCGCGGCATCCTGCGCCCATTGCGCCAGCAGCCCCAGCATGTCGCCATCATTCGGCATCGGCGCAAAATGGTTCACATGCGGCCAGTCGCTGCCCCAGATGCAGCGGTCCGGCGCGGCATCCAGCACCGCGCGCGCCATGACCGCAGTATCGGCATACGGAAAAGCGTTTTCGGCGCTGATGCGATACAGCCCGGTCAGCTTCACCCAGAACAACCCATCGCGCAGCATCGCGAGAAACTCCTGGTATCCCGGGTGCGACAGCCCACCGCGCGCGACCTTCGTATAGCCGATATGCCCGAAGGACAGCGGCACGCGCATCGCCTCCGCCACGCGGCGCAACTCGCCCGCTTGCTGTTCGACATGTGCCAAAAATTCCACATGCCAGCCGTGTTCGCGCAAGCTCGGCCCCAGCGCGATCAATTCATCCAGTGACGCAAACGGCATGCCGCCGCGATCAACAATATTCACTCGAATGGCGCGCGCCCCCTGCGCATGCATCGCCGCGATATCGCGCGCCGTGACATCGCGCGTCACACTCACCACCGCGCGCAACCGGTCCGGATGCGCCGCCGCCGCCTCCAGCACGGCGCGGTTGTCGGTGCCATGCACGCTGGCCTGCACCACCACGCCGCGCGCCAGGCCCAGCGCCGCATGCAGCGCGAACAGCGCGCCCACATCATTGTCCGGCGGCGTGTATCCGCGCACCGCCTGGTATGGGTAGCGCGCCGCATCGAAGACATGCGCATGCGTGTCGATCGCGCCCGCGGGCATCGTGAAACCCGGCGCGCGCGGATGCGGGTCGGGCCCGGGGCAATCCTTGATCTCCATGGCGTGATTGTCGCGCATCGCGTTCTGGCCGCAAGATGCACATCAACACAGGAGACCGCCGATGTCGCTTTTCAACATGCTCGCCGGCGCGGCCGCGCAAATGCTGGGTGGCCAGCAGAACAGCCCCGTCGCCGCGATCCTGCAGCAATTGCTGGCCGGCGGCGCGCAAGGCGGCAACCCGCTGGAGGCATTGCTGCGCCAATTCCAACAAGCAGGGCAGGGCAACGCCTTCGACAGCTGGATCGGCACCGGCCAGAACCAACCGATCAGCCCCGACGCGCTCTCGCAGGTGTTCGGCGCGCCGCGCGTGGAACAGATGGCGCAAGCCGCCGGCACCGACAGCAACAGCCTGATGGACCAGCTCTCGCGCATCCTGCCGCAGGTGGTCGATGGCATGACACCACAGGGCCGCATCCCCGATGCCAACACGGTGCAGGACCTGATCGGACAGTTGTTCCGCCGCTGACAAAGCGCCAGCATGCGGGGATGGACCACGCATCCCTGA
>JAAFHD010000308.1 GCA_013298245.1 Alphaproteobacteria bacterium | reverse complement strand
CGGCCGGCTTGTTGATGCGCCGCAGCGCCTGGCAGAGCCGCAGGAAGTCGTCATGGTTGTTCGGCATGGCGTTGAAGCCGGCCTCGCGCAAAGCCGATTTGCGATAGATCATCGGGCCGCCGGAACCGCCGATCGGGATGGCGAGCCAGTTGTTGGTGCCGGCGCGTTTGCCGAAGCGTTCGGCCAGGCTCATCCACCCGCCGTACTGGCGGCCGAGATATTCGGCGATGTCGGACACATCGATCAGGCGATCCGCGAAGATGTGCGGATCCTCGGGCCAGCCGATGATCATGTCGGGGCCGGCGCCGGTATTCGCGGTGACCGCGGTTTGCGGACGGATGTCTTCCCAGCCGACGAAATCGATGCGCACCGGCACGCCGGTCTGCTGCGTGAAGCGCGCGATGTTGGCGCGCATCAGCACCTCATCGGGTTCGACGAAGCGCGCGGGGCGCAGCACGCGCAAAGTCGCACCACTTTCGATGGGCAGGTTCGGCGCCTGCGCGCCGGCTTCGGGGATGTGGGATGCGGTGGTGGTGAGTGCGGCACCGCCCATCAAGGCCCCGCGGCGGGTGATGTTGAACATGGTTTTCCTCCTCAGATTCGTTGGCCTGATTCTTTATCGAAGAGATGCAACAGATCGGGATCGGGCGAGACGCGCAGTGTTTCGCCATGGCGCGATGCCACGCGTTCGCGGAACACGCCGGTCAGGTGATGCTGGCCGATCATCATCACCACCTGTGTCTCGGAGCCGGTCGGCTCCACCACCTGGACGATGGCGTGCATGCCGGCGAGATCCAGGCGGAAATGTTCGGGGCGGATGCCGAGAACGGCCGGCGCGTCGCGCGGCACGGCATGCGCGGGCAGGGGGAAGAGCGTGCCGTCGGCGGTGGCGAAACCTTCGGCGGTGATGCGGCCGTCGATCATGTTCATCGCCGGCGAGCCGATGAAGCCGGCGACAAACAGGTTCGCCGGGCGGTCGTATAATTCCAGCGGCGGGCCGGCCTGGCGGATATGGCCCAGCTCCATCACCACGATCTTGTCGGCCATGGTCATGGCCTCGATCTGGTCATGGGTGACGTAGATGGTGGTGACCTTCAGGCGCTGGTGCAGTTCCTTGATCTCGGAGCGCATCTGCACGCGCAGCTTGGCATCCAGGTTCGACAGCGGTTCGTCGAACAGAAACACCTGCGGGTTGCGCACGATGGCGCGGCCCATGGCGACACGCTGGCGCTGGCCGCCGGAAAGCTGGCGCGGATAGCGATGTAGCAGCGCTTCGAGGCCGAGGATTTTCGCAGCGCGTTCCACTTCGCGCTGCATCACTTCGCGCGGCGCCTTCGCCAGCTTCATCGAGAAGGCCATGTTGTCGAAGACGGTCATGTGCGGATAGAGCGCGTAGTTCTGGAACACCATCGCGATGTCCCTGTCCTTCGGCGGCACGTTGTTCACCACGCGGCCGCTGATGGAGATCTCGCCGCCGGTGATGTTTTCGAGCCCCGCGACCATGCGCAGCAAGGTCGATTTGCCGCAGCCCGAAGGGCCGACGAGGACGACAAATTCGCCATCCTCGATATCCACCGACACGCCATGCAGGATGGCGGTGGAGCCGAAATTCTTTCGAACTTCGCGGATGCCGACGCTGGCCATCAGAGACGGCTTACCTGGGTTTCCTTGGAGGTGATGAATTCCAGCAGCGCGGGCTTTCCTTCGCGCGTCGCGCGGATGCCGCGCTGGATGGCGGGGATGATGTCCTCGGGTTTTTCCACGCGCTCGCCGTATCCGCCGAAGGCGCGCGCCATCGCGGCATAGTCGCCGCTGATGTCGGTGGTGCGGAATTTCTCGGTGCTGAGCGCCATGATTTTCAGCTCGATCGCCATCGAAAAATTGTTCAGCAGGATCGAGAGAATGGGGATGCGCTCGCGCACCGCGGTTTCGAAATCCATCCCCGTGAAGCCGATGGCGGCATCGCCCCAGACGTTGATGCAGAGCTTGTCCGGGGCCGCCAGTTTCGCGCCCATCGCCAGGCCAAGCCCATATCCCAGCTGCGTCGTCTTGCCCCAACCCAGATAGGATAGCGGCGTGCGCGACACCCAGAACGGGGAAAGCTGATCGCGTGGGCTGCCTGCGTCATGCGTGATGATCGTGTTGTCCACATCGACGGTGCGCCACAAATCGCGCAGCACGCGATACGGGTTCAGCGGCGCGTCGTTGGAATCGCGCTTCGGCGCCCATTGCGCGAGCCACGGCGCACGCGATGCCTCGATCTCGGCCGCCACCGGTGCCGCGTCGCGCGGTGCCTTGATGCGCCCGCGCAGTTCTTCCAGCAGTGCTTCCAGCGTCAGCTGCGCATCACCCGCCAGGCCAATCGCGCAGCGCACATCCTTGTCCAGATGATCGGGGTCCAGCGTCGCATGGATGATGCTTTTGCCCGCCGGCATCTTCACGCCGAAATTGGTCTCGGTGAACGAACAGCCGATGCCGAAAATCACATCCGCCTTGTCCAGGAAATGCCGCACCGGTGCGGGGATCGCGAGCCCGCCGGAGCCCAGCGACAGCGGATGGTCTTCCGGAAACGAAGACTTCCCACCCAGCGACGTGGTCACAGGTGCTGCCAGCAATTCCGCCAATTCCCGCAGCTCGCGCCACGCCCGCGCCCAATGCACGCCGGTGCCCGCATAGATCACCGGGCGCTTGGCTTCCGCCAGCATCGCCGCCGCACGCTTCACATCCACCGGGTCCGGCCCGGTGCGCGTCACGATCGCCGGCGTGTAGTCCAGATCGCCGATTTCCTCGTTGAAGACATCGGTCGGGATTTCCACCACCACCGGCCCGCCGCGCCCATTCTTCAGCCGCGCAAAGGCGCGCCGCATGATGTTCGGCACCTCGGCCGGCAGCGTGATGGTCTCCGCACTTTTCGTGATGCCCGCCATCTGGATCGGCGAGGAATAGTTCGGCTTGATCTGCGCCAGGCGGCGCGGATAGCCCATTGGCAGCACCAGCACCGGAATGCTCTCGCCATAGCATTGCGCCACACCGCCATAGGCGTTCTCCGCCCCCGGCCCATGCTGCATGCAGAAAGCACCCAGCGTGCGCCCGGATGTCACGCGCGAAATCGCATCCGCCATGTGCAGCCCGATGCGTTCCTGGCGCACCATGACGGGGCGGATATCAATCGCCGCCGCGTGTTCGATCAGATGATTGACCGGATAACCCGTGAGGATATTGATCCCCTCGCGTCGCATGATTTCCGCGATCGCGTCGCCGACCTTCATGGCCTTGCCTTCCTTGTGTTTCCTCGGGCGCGGTGTTCCGCGCCTTCGGCAAGGCTAGCAGCGGGGCCGTTACGAATCCAAGCAGGTTATTCGGCGGCCGCGCGCGGAGGTTGTTCGGGCCGCCAGCGCGTCTGCGGCAATTTCCAGCCCAAGGCCTTGCTGGCCACCAGCGTGCGCAGCACCTGCGCGGTGCCGCCGCCGAGGGTGAACATCCGCACATCACGCGCCATGCGCTCCAGCGGAAAATCGCGACCATAGCCGCGCGCGCCGAACATCTGCAGGCTGTCATTGACGATGCGGATCGCCGCTTCGCTCGCAAAAATCTTGGCCTGCGCCGCCAGGTCCGGATCAGGGAAGAGGCTGCCATTCGGCCCGCGTGATGAGGCCGCCGCATGCAGCATCAGGCGCGATGCCGTCAGCTGCGTGCGCATATCGGCCACCATCCATTGCAGCCCCTGGAATTCGCCGATCGGGCGGCCGAATTGCTCGCGCGTTTTCAGCCATTCGATCGCCTGGTCCAAGGCGCCGGCAGCGATGCCCATGGCCACCGTACCCGCACCCACGCGCTGCGAATTATAGGCGTTGATCAACTGCGCGAAGCCGCGCGCGAACCCACCTGGCGGGCGCAGCAGCATCTCGTCCGGCACCTCCAGATCGGTGAAGGTGAGTTCGCCTTCGGGCATGCCGCACAGACCCATGGTGGTCTCGCGCCGCGTCATCGCGAGGCCCTTCTGGCCGCGTTCGGCGAGGAAGCCGCCGATGCCCAGATCACGCCCTTGTTCGTCAAAAGCGCGCGCGAAAATCAGATGCACACGCGACACCGATGCACCCGTGATCCAGTGCTTCACGCCATTGATGATCCAGCGCCCGCCGCGTTTTTCCGCGCGCGTGGTCATGCCCGTGGCGTCACTGCCGGCATCGGGTTCGGTGATGCAGATGGCGGGCTTGTCGCCGGCCAGCACCAGCCGGGAAGCCCAGGCTTTCTGCGCCTCAGAGCCGAAGGCCATGATGGTGGAAATCGCACCCATATTACCTTCCACCACGATGCGCGACGTGACGGTGCAGTGCTTGGCCATTTCTTCCACGACCAACGCCACATCCAGGAAGGAGGCGCCCGCGCCACCCCATTCGGCCGGCATCGACATGCCCATGAAGCCGTTGCTGGCCAGTTTTTCCACGATGTCCCAGGGGTATGCGCGCTCGGCATCGATGGCGGCGGCACGCGGTGCCACATGTTCGCGCGCAAAGGCTTCGGCGCGCTCGCGCAGCGTTTCGTTCAATGCGGGGATCATGGCGTGCCTTCTGGTGCGACTGGCCGTGTTTCGACGACGTGCAGGCCATAGCCCTCAAGGCCG
>JAAFHD010000311.1 GCA_013298245.1 Alphaproteobacteria bacterium | reverse complement strand
CGCCGAAGCGCCCGGCGAGATTACGCACCAGGCTTTCCTCATAGAGGCGCAGGTATTCCTGCTGCTCGGCAGGGCTGGCGACGCGCCAGAAGCGGCCCAACACGAAGCGGCCCACACCTTCCAGGTCGACGGATCGGCGCAGGATCGCGGCCACGCGCTCGCGCCGCTGCGGCGCGGACAGGCCGGTGTTGTTGATCGCCCCCACCAGCTCATTGCCGGCGGCCTGGATGAAGGCGGCGGCGCGCCCGGTGTCCATCTGGGCTTCTGCGGGCAGCGCGACACCCGCCAGCAGAAGTGCTGCAAGACCTCGGCGTGTCATGGCTCAGCGCGCCGGCTGCGGGGCGCCGGCATCGCGATTGGCGATCGCGGCGTTGCGTCCCTGCCGATACCCGCTGCGCAGCGTCGCATAGGGGTCGAGCGAGGTGGCCATCACGCTGTCCAGCGTGTCCTGCACCGCATCGCGCGCATCCAGGATGCCAATGCCCGTGCGCAATCCCGACAGCAGGTTCACTTCGAAGCCCTGGCCCACCCAGGTCAAGGGTTGCGCCGCGACATCGACAGCAAAGCCCGCCAGGTCACGCGGGTTCGACGGCCCGAACAGCGGCAGGAACAGGTATGGGCCTTCGCTCACGCCCCAGCTGGCCAGGGTCTGGCCGAAATCCTCGTTGTGGAAGGGCACGCCGAACGCCATCTCCGCCACATCGATCAACCCGCCCAGGCCCAGCGTCGTGTTCACCACGAAGCGGCCCAGCGTATTGCCCGCACGCTGCGGCTGGCCCTGCAACATGTCGTTCAGCAGGATGACCGGCGTGCGGATGTTGCGCAGCACATTGCGCAGCCCGGTCCGCGCGGGCGATGGCACCAGCGTGCGATAGGCAACCGTCGCAGGGCGCACCAGCACCGTGTCCAGCCCCTGGTTCACCGCGAACATGGCGCGGTTGAACGGCTCGGCCGGGTCGTTATTGGCGTTGAATTCGGCCAGCGCATCGCGGTCCGTGACCGGCGGCGGCGTGGCGCAGGCGGCCGCGAAAAGCAGCAGGGCAATGGCACCGAGGCGTGACAATCGCATGGGAAGCAGCTGAACCTTTCTTGTCCGGGAGGCCCCGATTCAAGCCAAGTTAACGGAAAACATGCCGCACGGGAACCTTTCCGTGCGTGACTGAATGTCTCTGACTTGCCTGCCCCCCGGCCTTCGGCCATCTAGCCGCCCATGACCTCCGCCTCCACCCTTGACCGCTGGCTCTCCGGCCCGCGGTTTTCCGGCCTTCCCGCGCCCCGCGACATGAAGGTGCCGAGCCTGTCCTTCGAATTCTTCCCGCCCAAGAGCGAGACGATGGAGAAGCAATTGTGGGAGTGCATCCGGCGCCTCGAACCGCTTGCTCCCCGATTCGTGAGCGTGACCTATGGCGCCGGCGGCTCGACACGCCAGCGCACGCACCAGACCGTCGCCCGCATCGTGCAGGACACCAAGCTGACACCCGCCGCGCATTTGACCACGGTGGGTGCGACGCGTGAGGAAATCGCCGATGTCGCGCGCGAATACTGGGCCGCGGGCGTGCGCCATATCGTCGCCCTGCGCGGCGACCCGCCGGCGGGTGCGGACACCTACACGCCCCACCCCGGCGGCTATGCCCAGGCGGAAGACCTGGTGCGCGGCCTGCGTGATGTGGCGGATTTCGAAATCAGCGTCGGCGCCTATCCGGAAACCCATCCGGTGGCGATCTCGGCCGATGCCGATATCGACTTTCTGAAGCGCAAGATCGACGCCGGTGCGACGCGCGCCATCACCCAGTATTTCTTCGACACCGAGGTCTATCTGCGCTTCATCGAACGCTGCCAGAAGGCGGGCATCACCGCGCCGATCGTGCCTGGCATCCTGCCGGTTTCCAACTTCACGCAGGTGGCGAAGTTCTCGGCGATGTGCGGCGCCTCCGTGCCCGGCTGGATGGCCGAACTCTTCGCCGGCACCGAGGAAGACGAAGGCACGCGCCGCATGATCGCGGCCGTGGTCGCCGCCGAACAGGTGCGCCTGCTGCAGGCCAACGGCGTGGATGAATTCCACATCTACACGCTGAACCGCGCCGACCTCGCCTATGCCATCGCGCATATCCTGGGTGTGCGGCCGGCAGCTTGACCGGCGCGTGGTGAACGCGGACCCTGGTGCCAAGATTTCCAGGGGAAGTGCCGCATGACAGCGACCATTCTGGCGCAGCTTGCGCCCACCGGCGTGCTGCGCGCCGGCATCAACATGAGCAACTTCCTGCTGGTGAACAGCCGCGCGGATGATGGTTCGCCGCGCGGCGTTTCGCCCTCCATGGCGGCCGCGGTGGCAGCACGGCTCGGCGTGCCGGTGCGCTATGTGCCCTTCCCCAAGCCCGGCGAATTGGCCGATGCGGTGGGCACCGGCGCCTGGGATATCGGCCTGATCGGCGCCGAACCGCAGCGCGCCGAAAAGATCGCCTTCACCGCCGCCTATGCCGAGATCGAAGCGACCTACCTGGTCCCCCCCGGCTCGCCCATCACATCGCTGGACCAGGTGGACCGCCCCGGCATCCGCATCGCAGTCACCGCTCGCTCCGCCTATGACCTCTGGCTCGCGCGCAACATCCACCACGCCACGCTGGTGCGCGCCGACAGTCTGGACGGCGCCTGGACGCTGTTCCGCGAGCAGGGCCTGGAGGCCTGCGCCGGTCTGCTGCCGCGCCTGCTCACCGACGTCGGCACCATGCCCTGCTCACCGACGTCGGCACCATGCCCGGCGCGCGCATCCTGGAAGGCCGCTTCACGGCCGTGCAGCAGGCCATCGGCACCGCGCGCGCCAATGCGGAAGCCGCCAAATGGCTCGCGGATTTCGTCGAGGAAGCCAAGGCCTCCGGCCTGGTCGCCCGCTTCATCCAGGAACACAGCGTCAGCGGCCTGGCCGTAGCACCCGCCGCTTGAAGGACACCCACATGGCATCGCGAATCGTCGTCGTCACCCAAGGCATGGTCGATGAGGAGGTGGTGCGCGAGATGGCACCCGCCGGCTTCGAACTGGTGATCGCCAAGCCCGGCAGCCCGGACTGGGCAACCGCCATGAACAGCGCCGACTACCTGGTCGGTTTCGCCGACATGCTGGTGAAGGATGAGCTCTTCGCCATCTCGCCGAAACTGCGTCTCGTGCAGGTGCTCAGCGCCGGCTACGACCGCGCCGATCTCGGCGCCGCACGCCGCGCCGGTGTGCCGCTGTGCAACAATGGTGGTGCGAATTCCAACGCCGTGGCCGAACACGCGCTGCTGTTGATGCTGGCGGTGTCTCGGCAGCTGATCAAGCAACACGCGAACGTCGCCGGCGGGCGTTGGCGCGGCAATGCCACGCCACGCCTGCACGAATTGCGCGACCGCGTGCTTGGCATCATCGGCATCGGCACGATCGGCAAGAAGGTCGCGCGCCTGGCACAGGTCTTCGGCATGCGCGTGCACTACTACGACATCGCCCGCCTGCCGGAGGAAACCGAAGACGCACTCGGCGTGCGCTTCCGCCTCTACCGCGAATTGCTGCGCACGTCGGACATCGTGTCCCTGCATGTGCCGCTGAACGCCAGCACGACCGGCATGCTGGGCGCCGAAGAACTCGCGCTGCTGAAGCCCACCGCCATCCTCATCAACACCAGCCGCGGCCCCGTGGTGGACGAGGCCGCGCTGCACCGCGTGCTGCTGGACGGCAAGATCCGCGGCGCCGGCCTCGACGTGTTCGAAACCGAACCACCCCCACCCGACAACCCGCTGTTCAGCCTGGACAACGTCGTGCTCACCGCGCACATGGCCGGCCCCACCCAGGACAGCAATATCGGCCGCCTGCGCAACGCCTTCGACAATGTGCAGCGCATGGAACGCGGCGAAAAACCGCTATGGATCGCACCGGAACTGCTGTGATGGACCCCACCGCCGCCGGCTGGAAAACCTTCCAGTGGCACCAGGATGACTTCCCCGCGCTCGTCGGTCCCTTCTGGTCGAAGCGCGAGGGCGACGGCTGGGCCTACGGCCTGCTGGTCGCCGAAAAACACCGCAACATCCACGGCATCGTGCATGGCGGCATGCTGGGGATGTTCCTCGACCAAACCCTCGGCATCGCCTGCTGGGAAGCGTCCGCACGCGCGCCCCTCGTCACCATTCAGCTCAACACGCGTTTCATCTCGGCGGCGAAGCTGGGGGAATTCCTCGAATGCCGCGCCACCGTCCTGCGCACAACACGCAGCCTGATCTTCGTCCGCGGCGAGATCACCGTCGGCGACCGAATGGTCGCGGCGGCGGACGGGGTGTGGAAGCGCCTGGGGGCTTGAGGGTTTGGCAGGTGGCTCTTGGAGAGGGGCTCTGCCCCTCTCCAAACCATCGATCGCCTTCGGCGCTCGATCCGCCAGGAGCGTGTCGCTCCTGGACCTCACATGAGTCTTGGCAAGGTTGAGGGAGGGGGCTTCAAGGGCGCGCCGTTGGTGAAAAGCGCACGCTGCCCCCTCCCTCAACCTTGCCACAACCCGGGTTCCAAGGGCCTCCCGGCCCTTGGCAGGGTGGGGTCTGGGGAGGGACAGCGTCCCTCCCCAG
>JAAFHD010000307.1 GCA_013298245.1 Alphaproteobacteria bacterium | reverse complement strand
GACCCAGGCGACGATGCCCAGCACTTCGCGCACGAAGCCGCGCCAGAAGGACAGCAAGGCCGAAACGACCACGACGGCGATCAGCACGCCATCAACCCAATTCATCGGATTCCCCTGCGAAATGGCGCCGCGTCAGCCGCCGGATGGGTGGCTCAATAGCTGCGCGGCATGCCCAGCACATGTTCGCCGATATAGCCCAATATGAGATTCGTGCTGATGGGGGCCACCTGGTACAGCCGGGCTTCGCGGAATTTCCGCTCGATGTCATATTCCTCGGCGAAGCCGAAGCCGCCATGGGTTTGCACGCAGGCTTCTGCCGCGGCCCAAGCGGCGTCGGCGGCGAGCATCTTGCCCATATTGGCTTCCTCGCCGCAGGGCAGGCCGGCTTCGAATTTCTCCAGCCCCTGCTGCACGATGGCTTCGGCCGCGCGCATCTGCGCATAGGCCTTGGCGATGGGGAATTGCACGCCCTGGTTGGCGCCGATCGGGCGGCCGAACAGCACGCGTTCGCGGGAATACGCGACCGATTTCTGGGTGAACCACTTGGCGTCGCCGATGGATTCGCTGGCGATCAGCAGGCGTTCGGCGTTCATGCCGTCCAGGATGTAGCGGAAGCCGCGGCCTTCGACGCCCACCAGGTTCTCGGCGGGCACTTCCATATTGTCGAAGAACACCTCGCAGGAATTGTGGTTCATCATCGTGCGGATGGGGCGGATGGTCAGGCCCTTGGCGGTGCGCATATCGACGATGAAGGTGGACAGGCCTTCGGTCTTCTTCGCCACCTGGTCCTTCGGCGTGGTGCGCGCCAGCAGCAGCATCAGGTCGGAATGTTCGGCGCGGCTGGTCCAGATCTTCTGGCCGTTGACGATGTATTTGTCGCCTTCGCGCTTCGCGAAAGTGCGCAGGTTGGTGGTGTCCGTGCCGCTGGTCGGCTCAGTCACGCCGAAGGCCTGCAGGCGCAATTCGCCGCTGGCGATGCCCGAGAGATACCGCGCCTTCTGGTCCGCATTCCCGTGCTTCAGGATGGTGCCCATGATGTACATCTGCGCGTGGCAGGCGGCACCGTTGCAGCCCTCCGCGTGGATGGTTTCCAGGATGGCGGCGGCGGCGGAAAGCGGCAGGCCGGCGCCACCGAATTCCTCGGGGATCAGCGCGCCGAGATAGCCGGCCTCGGTCAGCGCGTTGACGAATGCGGTCGGGTAGCCGCGCCGCGCGTCCAGCTCGCGCCAGTATTCGCCGGGGAAGCGGGCGCAGAGCTTGCGCACCTCCTCGCGGATTTCGGCATGGGGTTGGATGTTCAGCGCGTGGTCCATGGGTTCCTCCGGTCGCGCGGCTTGTGGCACGCGCGGGGCAGGGCGCCAAGGATGTGCCTCAGTGGAAGACGCGGCCTGCGTCGATCACCACGGTCTGGCCGGTCATGGTGTCGGTGCGGCACATGGTGACGACCATCTCCGCGCAATCATCCTTGTCGGCGGCGCGGCCCAGCAACGCGCCGGCGGCGGATTTCGCCACCTGTTCGGGGCGCAGATTGGCGGTCGCGCGCGTGCCTTCCAGCAGGCCGGGGGCGACGCAATTCACCAGCACGTCGGGCGCCAGTGATACGGCCATGCAGCGCGTCAGATGGATCAGCCCCGCCTTCGACACAGCATAGGCGATGGACGAACCCGTGGGCTGCAAACCGGCCACCGATGCGATGTTCACCACCCTCCCACCGCCTGCCTTCAGCGCGGGTGCGGCGGCCTGCATCAGCCGCATCGGGCCAGTCAGGTTCACCGCCATGATCTTGTCCCACAGCGCGGGTGTCATCGCGTCCAGATCGGCGAAGGGCACGGCGTGGTTGAAGGCGGCGTCGTTGATCAGGATATCCAGCGCGCCGAAGCGCGCGACCACATCGCGGATCAGCGTCGCGATCGCACCGTCATCCATCAGATCGCAGGCGAAGGCCGCGGCCTGAATCTGATGCCGCGCCGCCATGTCGCGCGCCACCGCCTGCGCATCATCCATGCTGCGCGCGCAGACCACCGCCAGGTGCACGCCCTCGCGCGCCAGCGCCGCGCAGATGCGCTGCCCGAGACCACCATTGCCACCCGTGACCAGCGCCACCTTGCCGCGCAATTCCATCGCATTTCCTCCGGTTTATGGCGGAAGCGTCGCGGCGTGGTGGCGTGGCGTCAACTCTCGGCGGTGATGTTGGCGCGGCGCACCACCTCGCCCCAGCGGGTGAATTCGGCGCGTTGGAAATCGGCCAGCCACTGCGCCGTGCCGCCCATGGGTTCGACGCCGTTGCGTTCCAGCAGCGCGAGTGTTTCCGCTTCCGCCAGGGCTGCGTTCAGGATGCTGTTGACGCGGGCCACGATCGGCGCGGGCAGCCCGGCCGGGCCGAAGATCGCCCACCAGCCTTCCACGTTGATCGCGGGGAAGCCGCCTTCGGCGAAGGTCGGCACCGCGGGCATCAGGCGGCTGCGCGCATCGCCGGTGATGCCAAGGCCCAGCATGGTGCCGGCCTCCACATGGGGCCGCACGAACTGCGTGTGGTAGAACATCGCGTCCAACTGGCCCGAGAGCAGATCGGTCACCGCGCGCGCGCCATCGCGATAGGGCACATGCGTGGTGTTCACACCTGCCTCGCCCAGCAATGCGTGGCCCAGATGGCCTGTGGTGCCGGTGCCAGGCGTGCCGACGGACAGCGTGCGCGTGCGCGCCAAGGCCACGAATTCCGCCATGTTGCGCGGGCCCAATGCGGGGCGCACCACCAGCAGAATCTTGGTCTTGGAATGCGCGACGACGGGCGTGAAATCGCGCACCGGATCATAGCCAAGGCCGCGCATGATGTGCGGGTTCACCGCATGCGTGCCGATCACGCCCAGCAGAAAGGTCGCGCCATCGGGCGGCGATTGCGCCACTGCCTGCGCGCCGATGGTCCCACCCGCGCCCGCGCGGTTGTCCACCACCACCGCATGCCCGCCCAACCCGCGCGAGAGCTGCTGCGCGATCATCCGCCCGATGATGTCGGTGCTGGTGCCGCCAGCGAAGGGCACGACCAGGCGGATCGGCCGGTCCGGCCAGGCGGGTTGCGCGAATGCGACAGCGGGAATGGCCGGCCCCAAGGGGAGCATATTGGCCAGCAGGTTGCGGCGCTTCATGGCGCATTATCCTCCCTGGATATCGCGTCAGCATCGCACAGCAGATGGCCGGCGCGCAAAGGCGTGCATGCGTCCGGAAAATCCTGGGTGAAGGCGTGGCCGGCGTCTTGCATGCTGCCCAGCACGCGGTCGAGATGCGCCATGGCGGCGGGCAGCAGATCGTGCAGCACCATCACGATGGGTTCGCGTGCCGCGGCGGCCATGGCGATCGCGCGGGCGGCCCAGCCATCGGCGTCATCCCAATCGCGCGGGACGGCGTTCCACAAGGGCATGGTGTAGCCGCCCGCTGCCAGGTGATGCAGCGCGGATCGGCGCAGCAAATGTGGGCCGATCGCACCGCCGCCGCCATGCGGGCGGAACAGGCGCTGGGTGTTCAGCGACCCCAGCAATGCCTCAGCGGTGGTGATTTCGGCTAGCGCATCAGCGGGCGCGCGCAGCCCCAGCGGCGCGCCGTGGGACAGGCTGTGATTGCCCACCCAATGCCCTTCGGCGACGGCGCGTTCGGCCAGGGCGCGCGCGCCGCGCAGCTTCTCGCCGATCACGAAAAAGGTCGCGCGGATGCCGCGCGCGGCCAGCACATCCAGCACGCCAGGTGTCACATCCGGCTCGGGGCCGTTGTCGAAGGTGAGGCAGATCGGCTGCATGGCGCCCCCATAGCGCCAAAGTGAAATATCCCCACACCCCACACCTGTGGACAATTTCCGGGGATAAGCCCCCCCGAAGTGATTGTCCGCGCCCGCGCCAGGCGTTAAGCACACGTTTCCGCAACGCTTTTTGGGCTGACCCGCATGGCCATTTTCGGACGCAAGAAGGAAGACACCCCGGCGCCGGAGGCCACCTCCGCCCCCGCCGCGCGTGAGACCGATGTCGCCATGCCCAGCCTGCGCCCCGCCGCGCCCCCGCCCAAGGAAGGACCCACGATGAGCCAACCGTTGAAGCCCGCAACCGCCCCGGCCCCCGGCGCCATGCCGCCCCGCCCCGGTGCGCCCGGCGCTGTCGGTGTGCCCGTCCGCCCGCAGGCGCCAGCACCCGCCATGTCCGGTGACCGCCGCACGCTGCTGGTCGGCAAGGGCATTTCCGTCCAGGGCACCATCTCGGATTGCGAGCGCCTGGTCGTCGAAGGCACCGTGGAAAGCCAGATGCTGCAGGCGGCTGAGCTGTCCATCTCCCCCACCGGCGTCTTCCGCGGCGAAGTGCAGGTGGAAGATGCGGAAATCTCCGGTCTGTTCGACGGCACCATCACCGCGCGCGGCAACCTGACCATCCGCGCCACCGGCAAGGTCAACGGCATCGCGCGCTCCAAGCGCCTGTCGGTCGAAGACGGCGGGCAGCTGATGGGCCGGATGGAAATGCTGAACGAAGGTGCCGCACCTTCCCCCGCGCCGGCACCGGCACCGCGCCCGGTGACGGCGGCCTGACCAGGGGGCTTTGGCTCGGCGCGCTGGCGCTGCTGGCGGGCGGCGCGGGCGCGCCTGACCCGGCGGCGGATGCCGCGC